>CALRLS020000129.1:0-11536 GCA_943368815.1 Cyanobium sp. NIES-981 | reverse complement strand
GTTTAATAGGCTTATTGATAGCCGTTATTTTTGCGGCTTCCATGGGTTCTATTGCTTCGGCTTATAATTCTTTGGCCGCTACCACCGTTATAGATGTATTCAGAAAGTATGCCAAGACCCCTCCGACCGAGAAAGCAGAATTGAATGCTTCGAAAGTTTCGACGGTTTTATGGGGTATTTTTTGTATATTTGTTGCACAATATGCCAGTGAACTGGGCAATATGATTGAGGTTGTCAACGTATTGGGCTCCTTGTTTTATGGCATTATATTAGGTGTATTTCTGGTAGCATTCTATTTCAAAAAAATTGGCGGTACTGCCACTTTCTGGGCAGCAGTTATCAGTCAGGGTATTATTCTGGGAATCGGGATTCCGCAGTTAATATTGAAAAAGGAATGGATTGCCTACCTTTGGTTTAACCCCCTTGGCTGTATACTGGTCATTGGTATAGCGTGCATGATTCAAAACTTATGGAAAAAAAGCGAATTCTCATCGTCGAAGATGACCAACGTTTAGCTGAGAACATCAGTAAAGGTTTGGCCGAAAAAGATTTCGATACCTCTGTTGCTTTTGATGGGCAGATTGGTCTTCGTTTGGCTTTGAGCGGTAAATATGATCTGGTGATTCTGGACGTCAACTTACCTGTCATGAATGGCTATGAAGTATGCGCCAAAATCCGTGAAAAAGACAGCCAGATACCGATTATCATGCTGACTGCCCTTGGTGAAACTGACGATAAGATATTAGGATTTGAAAAAGGAGCCGATGATTATATTCTGAAACCTTTTGAATACCGTGAGTTATTGGCACGTGTGAATGTTTTTCTGAAAAGAGCTTATGCCGAAAGTGAGACTAATGCAGCCAGTTTACTTAGAATCGCTGATCTGGAGATAAACCTTGAAAGCAAAACGGCTTCACGCCAGAATACAAAAATAGAACTGACACCCAAAGAATTTTCTTTGCTTGAATACCTGATAAGAAATAAAGGAAAAGTTGTTTCAAAAGCTGAAATTGCAGAAAAAATATGGGAAGGCAATAATGCCGAAACCAGCCTGAATGTAATTGAAGTGTATATTAATTTCTTGCGGAAAAAGATAGACAAAGACTTTGAACCCAAGTTGATTCATACCAAAACAGGTATGGGCTATGTGTTGAAGGACGATTAGTCAGATGATGACTATCCGCTTGTGATTAAGCAATGGGTGACTAAACCGTCGGGGTAGTAAAATGATAGCCAACTCCTTTGATAGTCATTAAATCAAGCATTTCATCTTCTTTCAGATAATCGCGCAATTTGGTAATATATACATCCAGATTTCTTGAATTAAAAAAAGAATCATCTCCCCAGATTTTCATCAATATTTCTTTCCGGTTTACCGTAAAGTTTCTGTTCTCTGTAAAAATTTTCAATAGCTCTGTTTCTCTGTGCGATAATTTCCGGCAGGTATCGTTGACTCTCAATTCGTATTTCTGAGGTATAAACTCATATTTACCTAACTGAATACTTCCCGTTGGGGTTAAGCCTTTATTATTTGATAATTGCAGTAAATTGTTGATTCTGACAATCAGTTCTTCCATGCTGAATGGTTTCCTTATATAATCATTCCCACCAGACTGAAAGCCTTTCAGTACATCATCCGTCTGGGTTTTAGCAGTCAGAAAAATAATAGGTAATGTTGGTTTCAACTGCCTGATTTCATTGCCTAAAGTATAGCCGTCTTTGTTTGGCAGCATTACATCCAACACACAAATATCCGGCTTGAATTGCTCATACGCTTTCAATACCAGATTACCGTCTGCTACCATCCTTACCTCAAAATTGCGGCTTTCAAGACTTTCCTTTACTATTTTGCCCAAAAAAGGTTCGTCTTCTACGTATAAAATTTTTGTTGCCATATCTCAATCGTTCAACTCAATAAAGGCAGCCTCATAATAAAAGTACTACCCTCTCCTAACCTGCTGTTTACCTCAATTGTGCCATTATGTCGTTCAACTACATTTTTCACGTAGCTTAATCCTAAACCATAGCCCTTGATATTATGTACATTCCCGGTTGGTACCCTGAAAAACTTATCAAATATTTTAGGCAGAAATTCTTCCGAAATACCCATGCCATTATCTTCGATACTTAATTGTAAATTCTCCTCATTTTCCTGTAATACCACATTTATCTGTGGGTCCTTACTATACTTCAGGGCATTTTCTAATAGGTTATATACTACATTTGTCAAATGAATGGAGTCACCGATAATGGTGAAGGTTTTGCCCAATAAATCAAAGTTTACATGAGCCTGGCATTTTTCAAATTGGAGCTTCATCGTAGCCAATACGCTTTCTACCAGACTGCTGAAATTAACATTATCGTTATTCAGCACTAATTCCTTCTGCTCAAATACACTCATTTTCAGCACCTTGTCAACCAGTATAGAAAGCCTGTTTAATTCATTTTTTGATATTTCCAGATACTCTTTTGTTTGCGTCGGGTTCTGTAAAACATTAAAATTACTCAAAGCTTCTATTGCCACACTTACTGTTGAGATTGGTGTTTTTAGTTCATGGGTTATATTACTTACAAAATCATTTTTAAGGGCAGTCAGGCGGTTTTGCTGTTGCAGGTTTCTATAGATCAACCAGAACGAAAGGCTTGTGATAGTAACAAGAAAAAGAGAGAACAGCGTTTCTGGAATTATTTTCTTAAACAGATATAAACGCGATTCTGCAAATTCAGCCAGATAAACCACATTTCCAAAAGGCACTGCAGCCCTTATTTCAACAGTGGAATCGACTTTTGCCTTTGGTACTATTGCCACATTGAAAGGCAAAGTAATTTGCTGCTTAATTAATGAGGCTCTGTATTTTCGCTCAATTTCAGGGGCTTTGAGCGTATCCACCATAAAGTTTATCACGACATTCTGCTCAGTAGTCCCATTCTTTTTGCTTGAGGTTTTCATATAAACCCTGTTAACCAGCTTCCTTGAAGGCCTGATAAGGGTATCAAATTTCATATCAGATAAAAACACCATCGGCCCAACAGGTCTTATTTGCCCTCTGCTTTGAATCCCGGAATCAGACTTCAATTGTATTCTGATGCTATTCCTGTTCGAATCAATTTTAATGGAATGTATCATTTTGGCCAGAAGGTCCTTACCCATAGAATCAACAAAGCCAAATTTACTGGAAGAGAAAATTGTAATAGATTTCCTTTGACTGGTATCATGCTGCATAATAGAAGGTGGCACACTCCTACCCGTGACAAAACCTCTTATTTCAGGTAATACCTTATCAGCCTCTATTACAGGTTTATTTCTTTTGACGGCTACCGCCATTTTACTTGCTTTCATTGAAGAATCTACCTGACGTTTGATGAGAGAGTCCTGCATCCCTGATACAGTTTTTTCAAAATTATTAGTGATGTCTTTCTGAAGGTTTCTTTTTTGCTCTGTGTAGTTCTGCCGTAGCCAGAAAGCATTAAACAATGTTAAAACCATCAGGCTAACGGATATTAATACAAAATGTGTCCGGTTTTTTACCACTGTCTTTAGTATAATGATTCAACGAAAACTATTACCACGCATTACCTAATTGCGATTTAAGTCAAAATTAAACGACATTTTTGGTTATATACCTATTTTTTAACCTTAATTAACATTATTTCAATAATGATTAACCTCTCTGCTGATGACAGAAATATACTTTTGCTGAAAATAATTCAAAACACATTCAGATGAAAAAGTTATTTCTATTTATTTCTTTAGCTATCAGTCAGTTAGCGATGGCACAAACCCAGGAGGGTGTGATTGATTATGAATTCAAGGTTAATATGCATAAAGGTCTTGGCAAAGACCAGGAGCAAATGAAAAGCATGATTCCGGAATTCAGAACCAGCAAGAATCGTTTATTTTTTACTCCCTCCGAATCTTTCTATACCAATATTGAAGAAGACCCCGAAGATGTAAATTCTTCTGTAGGTGGCGCTAATGTGCAAATGCGCTTTACCCGTCCTCAATTTGACTTATACCGTAATTTCGATGCAGCTAAATTTGTTACCCTTACCGATTTTGCAGGGAAGAAATTCCGTGTTGAA
Organism: Cyanobium sp. NIES-981; assembly: GCA_943368815.1. Classification (GTDB taxonomy): domain Bacteria; phylum Bacteroidota; class Bacteroidia; order Cytophagales; family Spirosomataceae; genus Emticicia. Next base: position 7,453 of record CALRLS020000129.1, on the reverse strand, counting down.
GATTCATTAAAAACCAATCCATGGAAATTTGTTGATGAAACCAAAAAAGTACTAAACTATGATTGCAAAAAAGCTACTTTTTATAATGAAGAAGCAAAGCAGGAGGTAGTAGCCTGGTATACAGAAGCTTTAATCAGCCCTGCAGGCCCGCAAAGTTTCTATGGATTACCCGGTACTATTTTAGAAGTTAACCTCAACGACGGGGCAACTACAATTACCGCCGCAAAAATAGAGTTAAAGAAATTGACTAATGAAATAAAGGTGCCAACAGGCGGGAAAAAAGTAACAAATAAAGAATTTAAAAAGATTCGTGACGATTATATGAAAGAAATGGGTATTCAGGGAGGAGGACAAGGTACCAGGATTATTATCAGAAATGAGTAAATGAATCAAAAGTGGGGAAGCTTGCAACTTCCCCACTTTTTTATGTATGCAACAAATACTGCTGACCAATAAAAACCGCTATACCAGCTATAAAACCCACAAGAGCCAGCCAACTTATTCTTTTCAAATACCACATAAAGTCTATATTCTCGATTCCCATAACGGCTACGCCAGCCGCAGAGCCAATAATAATGGTACTTCCACCTGTACCTGTTGTTAATGCCAGAAACTCCCAGAAGCGATGGTCCGGTGGGAAAGTCGAAAAATCATACATACCCTGTGCCGCCGCTACTAACGGCACATTATCTACTATGGCAGACAATAAGCCTAATGTTGTTCCTATCAGGTAGTCGTTTTTAAGATGGGTATCCAGAAAAGTGGCAAAGGTTTTAAGCATACCAAAAGAATCCAGGGCAGCTACTGCCAATAAAATACCCAGAAAAAACAGAATGCTCGGTGTATCTATTTTTTGTAATGCAGTTGCCACGCTCAACTTCTTTTTCTCATGCTGATGTTTATCTGCATGAATCCAGGTAGTAACAATCCAGATGATACTCAAAGCCAGGAGCATCCCCATAAACGGAGGCATGTGCGTAACAGTTTTAAAGACAGGCACGAAAATCAACAGTCCTACACCTGTCATCAGAATTATAATGCTTTCTTTAGAGGCCCTGCCTTTATTTAGTGATGGTTTATTAATTTTCATCCCTTTAAATTTTCTGGCAAGAATCAGAAGCGGGACACCACAAACAGCAAGACTGGCTAAGAAAGTCTTTGCGATAATATTCAAAGCTGTTATTTGCCCTCCTATCCAGAGCATTGTAGTGGTTACGTCTCCTAATGGCGACCATGCGCCACCGGCATTGGCTGCAATGACTGTCATGCCTGCAAACCAAAGTTTATCTTCTTTATCTTTAAGTAACTTTGCACAAAGCGAAGTCATCACAATAGAGGTGGTGAGGTTATCAAGTAAAGCCGAAATAAAAAAAGTAAGTATTGTAACAATCACTAATAAAGTACCCTTATCGGTTGTTTCTATTTTTTGTGAAATGATTTCAAACCCATTGTGCGAATCAATCATTTCAACAATAGTCATTGCACCTAAAAGAAAAAAGAGAATCGAGGCGATGTCGCCTAAATGGTGCATCAGTTGCTCCGTGGCTTCATTGACTGCATGTGCCTCAAAAAAATAAATAAGCCAGCAGAGGACACCTGTCATTAAGGCAGAAGCAGCTTTGTTAATCCCTAAAGGGTGTTCAAAAGCAATAGCCACATAGCCCAATACAAAAAAAACTATCAATAATATAGCAAGCATAAAATTATCCGGAAAATGAAGAATACGTTATTAAAGTAGAAAACCAGGGCCATAGAATTGGCATTGTATGTCTACAAAAATATAAAAAAGAACAGAGATTCTTCCTGCTTTCCATTTTCTTAAGGAAAAAATAATTCCCACCTTGTTCTTCCCGGAAATACCTATCCCTAATTACTTCATTATCAATAATTTAAAACAAAATACAACTAATTTAGCTTTACCTTATAAAATAGCAAAAATAGGCCTTTGCTAATTATGCTTAAACTTAAGAAGGAACTAAGCATCACTTTTGAGACGTTATTTTTTAATCAGTAGTATAAAATTGTTCAATCTAAAACCCTCAAAGCTATGATTTCAGTTATTATACCTACCTTGAATGAAGAAGAAACAATCGCAAGCGTTGTTGATTTTGCCATATCCCAGGCTCATGTTACCGAAGTTTTAGTAGTTGACGACAAGTCGCAGGATAAAACAGTATCTATTATTGCTCAAAAACACGGTGCCACTATATTGACAAGCACTAAATTAGGAAAAGGAGCATCTATGAGAGACGGAGTATTTTTTGCGAAAAATGATATTCTTGTTTTTTTAGATGGCGATATCAATCCTTATCCACATCATACCATCAGGTTATTGGCAGAGCCAATTTTACAAGGGGAAGTAGATTTTGCAAAATCTTCCTTTAACCGTAATGCAGGCAGAGTAACCGAGTTAGTAGCTAAACCCTTACTGAGCATATTTTTCCCTGACCTGACTTCTTTCAGCCAACCGCTGAGCGGCATGATAGCAGGAAGAAAAGACTTGCTAAAACAGATAGACTTCAGAGACGATTACGGCGTGGATATTGGCATCCTGATTGATATGCACCTGATGAACGCCCGCATGAAAGAGGTGGCCATTGGCTATATTGAGAATAAAAGTAAACCATGGCAGGCATTGGGTAAAATGAGTAAAGAAGTGGCACAGACCATTATATCGAAAGCAGCTTCAAATAATAGTTCCAACTTCAATTTTGAAGAGTTAGGCACAATTACAGAGATACGCTCGCAAATGGAAGTATCATTAGAAAGTCAGTTCAAGAAACTGAAGAAAATGATAATCTTCGATATGGACAATACCCTCCTGTTGGGTAGATTCATTGATGCATGTGCTGAAACGTTTCATTTCAAAAAAGAATTGTTGGAAATACGCTCACTAGAGCATGACCCTGTCATTATTACCAAAAGGGTAGCAACCCTGCTTAAAGGTCGAAACCACGGTGAGTTAATCCAGATATTAGATAACATAAAGATAGTACCTGAAACAAAAATGATTGTTCAGGAATTAAAAGAGAGAGGATACATTACAGGCATTATTTCTGATAGCTATGATTTTGTCACAAACCATATAAAAAACAAATTGGGTATGGACTTCTCTATTGGCAATGAATTAGAGTTCTCTAAAGGAGTAGCCACAGGAGAAGTCAAAATCCCGTCTTATTTGTTTAATAATTCTAAGAGTGTCAACAGATTAGCTATCTGTAAAACAAATGCTATGACTGCCATTCTGGAAAGATACAATATTCAAAAGCAAAATTGCATTGCTATTGGCGATAGTATGAATGACCTTTGGATGATAAAAGAGGCAGGTTTGGGCATTGCTTTTTGCTCGAAAGACGATTTGGTGAATCACCATGCCGATATCATCATTTCAGAACCTTCATTTAAGAAATTACTGGAAGTAGCTCTTTAGTTTTGCTAGTCCTCCTATCCGGCTCATGATAAGGGGACTAGTTTTTTTATTATCTGCTGATTATTATTCTACTTGTATCTACTATTTCCATCAAAATCCTACATTTCATTTAAAATTCGTAATTTTGTACCTTAAACATACAGACCAAGGCAATGGACATTTTTGTGGGGAGTATTCCTTTCAAACTGAAAGAAAAAGATTTAAGAACCTTATTTGAGAAATACGGCGAAGTGACATCAGTAAAAATCGTAAAAGACAAAGCCACACGCCAGAACAAAGGCTTTGGTTTTGTCGATATGCCTGATGAAGATGCTGTAAGAAATGCTATACATGAGTTGAATGGTACAGAACTGATGGGACGTACTTTAGAGGTATGTATATCAGCAAAAAAGGAAATACCTAAACCAAGAACAAATTTCAAAATTAACCATCTGGGAAAAGCTACCGGAAACTTCAGAGGCATTGGCAAAGGCTATGATAAACGCAACAGGAAATGAAATTTGACGATTACCGTATTGCGCCTGAAATAAAGCAGAACCTGGAAAAGCTGGGCTTCAAACGCCCGACTGATATTCAATATAAGTCTATTACGCCGATTTTGCGTGGAGAAGATGTATTGGCTATCGCCCAGACAGGTACGGGAAAAACAGCCGCTTTTGCTATTCCGGTGATTCACCTGATTAACGATGTAAAAAAGAGTTCGCGGTCTGATGCGATTCGTTGCGTTGTGATGGTGCCAACACGTGAACTGGCAATTCAGATTACAGATGTTTTTGAGAAAATCGCTCAGGGTACTAAAGTCAAAACTTTTTCTCTCTTTGGTGGTGTAGAACAAGACCCACAGATATTGAAACTGGAACAGGGCATTGATATATTGGTATCTACTCCCGGGCGTATGTTTGATTTAGTAAGCCAGGGACATTTAAAACTCAACAATGTAGAGATTCTGATATTAGACGAGGCCGACCACATGCTTGATCTGGGCTTTATTAAAGATATTCAGGATGTACTCAGATTTCTTCCCCGCAAACACCAGACTTTATTTTTCTCGGCTACCATCAACGAAGCTATCAAAAAATTAGCCTATTCGTTGGTACACAATGCCATCAGAATACAGATTTCTCCTAATGATAAGGTTGCCAAGAATATTAATCATGCAGTAATGCATGTCGAAATGGACGACAAACGTTTCTTTCTGGAGCGTTTGGTAAGTGAGCATCCGGATAGCAAAATTCTTGTTTTTGTACGAACTAAAGTGCGTGCTGAAAGAGTAAAAGCAGCTATGGATAGGGTAAATATCAATTCTGAAACCCTGCATGGTGATAAAGAACAAAAAGACCGCCTGCAGGTATTGAATAAATTCAGAACAGGAGAAGCCAAACTATTGATTGCGACTGACGTAAGCGCCAGAGGTATTGATATAGCCAATGTAGACTACGTGGTCAATTACGATTTGCCGGAAGTGCCCGAGAATTACGTTCACCGTGTAGGCCGTACAGGTCGGGGAACACAAAAAGGAGATGCCATCTCTTTTTGCAGTACAGAAGAAAAGCCAATGCTGGCCGAAATAGAGGCATACCTCAATAAACCTATTCATGTAATGGAATTGGATAAACTGGATTTTGCCGCTACGATTGACTTCTCAAAAGATACGACGAGTTCTGATTTAAAAGCCTTGCTGAAAGAGGCTGAGCAATTTGAAGAAATGAAACGCAAAAAAAGTAAAGTTAAACGTAAAAAATGATTCCGGAACAGCCCAATAATCCGCTTCATGGCAAAACCCTCGAAATGATTCTGAATGAATTGGTAGCCTATTATGGCTGGGAACAGATGGAATATCATGTTCGTATCAATTGTTTCGCAAATAACCCCAGTATTAAATCGAGCCTTACTTTTTTGCGTAAAACTCCCTGGGCAAGAAAGAAAGTAGAAGATTTATATATCAGAATGATTGAAGATCTGAGAAACTGATTATTAATATTGCTTCTAAAAAGACAGGCAGCCATAAGTATGACTGCCTGATCTGTCTACAAACTAAGAACTAAACTAAATATAATTTATTTAGTGATTGTGTGAATAATTGCCACAATGTACACCAGGTACTCAAAGTCCCACTATTTAATTATACACTCAACCTTTTTTAATCACTCATTCACTAAATCACTCATTCAATCAATAATTTACCTGCTAATAATCCTCACTCCACCTCTCTGCGCCGGATTGATTTCTTTCAATGCATAAGTGAAGCTCAACAGGAAGTACCTGCCCAGAGTAGTAGTGCGTTCGTCCTGAACAAAGTTTAATTGGGCCGTACGGCTGATGCCTGTGTTACGGTTCAATAAGTCATTAACCGATAATTTCAACTCGCCACGTTTGTTTTTCAGGAAGAAGGTCGAGACAGACATTGCCCAAAGTGGAATTTTCTGATTGAAACCTCCGGTAAGGCCTGAATAAATATTGTAATCAAAGTCAGTCGCAAATACTAATCCCTTCGTAATAGTCCAGTTCACATCAGTTGAAAAGATATTATTGAAGTATTCCTGGTTCATCTGTTTGTTTACAGAATAATGTGTCTGATTATAGCTCATACGCCCTTCTACCGATGCATCAAAATTATCCTGCTGATAACTTAATCTCAGGCTTGTAGAGGCTTGCAAGCCTTTGGTGCGGTTTTCCTGCTTGTTTACAAAGTTTATACCTCTGTTCACCATTACACGCTCGCCCACATCTACTCTTAGCTTAATGGGTCTGATTCTGAATCCATAGTTCAGGTTACCAGTTAAGAGATAATCATCCTTTACGTTGATGGGCTGTGAAGTCTGTACAAACGATGGGCTGATTTCCTGCGCATTGTTAATTTTATTGGTGGTATAAATCAGGTTAGCCGCCGCAAAGAAATTAGTAAAACTCAATTGGTTGAACGAGTTATAGTTCAAGCCTAATCTATGCGAATATTCAGGTTTCAGGTTCGGATTCCCTACATAAATATTCAAGGGGTCACGATTATCGGTAATTGGTGCTAACTGATTGATATTAGGCTCCTGAAAATTCGTTTCGTAATCGAATCTTAAATGCTGGCTTTGTTGAAAATCATAGTTGAAATGCATATTAGGCAGTACATTCTGGAATGTTCTCGAAATATCACTGTCCAACAACAACATTTTTCCTTTCAGATTAGCATGTTGGAAGCTCAAACCTGTAGAAAAATTATACTTTTTCTGTACAAATCTGAAATTAGCTCCCAACCGATTATAGATAAAATTACTTTCAAACTTATTGCTCAACTGGCTGTTATAAGTCGGAATATCATCCTTAATATCGCTCACGACTGCATCAGACAGATAATCATTCTTCTGCAAGGCATAGTTTACTTCCAGATACTTGCGCTTACCTAATGGTTCGGTATAGGCAGCAGTTAAGCCATAATTCATTCTATCTGACCGCCTTACACTATTTTGTCTGATACTTTCCTCACGAGTCAGAATGCCTTCAGTATAATATTTATTCAAGGCAGCTAAATCTCCGTTACTATCCGTATTATTTACCTGAAAACTAAGGTTTGCGGATAATGTCCTGCCTTTTTTATGGAATTTATGACGTAATAATAAATCACTGTTCACACTTAAACCATCACTGCTACCCCCATAGTTACGATTACCCTCATTTTCTAAAACATTACTATTATTCAATGATTGACTGGTACTATAAGTGGTGGCGTTCGTCCGGTTATAGTTAATATAAGACGACCATTTCAGCGAATTCATGGAATCAATTTTCTGGTCGAGTGTAAAATTGAGCCTATGATTATCGTTGAGCGTGTTTTGTGAGTTTTTCTGCAAGGATGTATAGCTATCACCATTAGGCAGGAAATTCTGACGGTTCACGTTTTTATCAATAATCTGGTTGATATTATTGAACATATAACTTCCGTTTATCTCTGTCTTTTTGTTGATAGGATTATTGAAGTTAAGCCCCCCGGCCCAGTTTCTTACAAATCCATTCTGACGATTGCCGAAATTCAGC
>CALRLS020000128.1:0-11576 GCA_943368815.1 Cyanobium sp. NIES-981 | reverse complement strand
GTAGAATTAGAGAGTCTGACAGAAGAGAATTTCTATCAGATTCTGAAAGCTCCTAAAAATGCTTTAACCAAGCAATACGAAGCCATGCTTGAAGCAGAGGGTGTGAGCCTTAGTTTTGACGATGAGGCGTTAAAAGAAATTGCCCGTATTGCTTTCTATGCTAACAGTGAAGTAGAGAATATTGGCGCAAGACGATTACAAACTGTGATGAGTCATTTGTTGAATGAAATCATGTTTGATGTACCTGATAAAATAGGGGCAAATGCCAGTATTGTTATTACAAAAGAATTGGTAAATGAGCGTCTGGCGAATCTGGTGAAGAATAAGGATTTGAGTCAGTTTATTTTGTAAAATACCTGCTAAAATACAGAAATCCCTTATCAGACGGGGTCAGATAAGGGATTTTTTATGCATTGGGTTTATTATTTCTTCTTGGCAAAATAGTATAATTGTGGAGGTGTAGTCTGGCCGTCAGGTACCTCGCTATTAGTAAAATAGCCGTTTCCGCTTTTATCGAAACAAAAGCCTTCGCCTTGTGTTTCTCTGACATAGGGCAATAATTTATCTCTGCTGCGTGCAAGAGTTTGCGGAATAGTTTCTCCGTCTTTGCGATACCAATAATAAATTACTTCATAATTACGGATAGCAATTTCTTTTCCATCAGGCGAAATCCCCCCGCTGGTAATAATCTGGTACGGCAGGTTCTGTACAAATTTAGCGGTTTGCATTTCTGATACAGATTGCGGATAAGGGAGTTGATAAAGTCTTACGTTAAACTCACGCTTCGTAACAATATAAATATCTTTAGTGGCAGGGTCAATCAGAATACATTCTGCATCCCGGCTTCCATCAGGATATTGAAATGATATACGATCATACGTAGAAACCGACAGTCCTAAAGACTGTGGTTCAATGAAGCGGTAGATATAATACTTGTTTTCATAAGCAGCCAGATTATCGCCAATATCAGCCAGATAAATATAGTTTTTGCCGTCTTCCGGTCCTGGGCCTATAGAAATATCTTCCCAGTCACGGTTAGCGAAAGGCATTTTAACAGAGCCTTTGTATTGTCCCTGATGTGAAAACAAATAAATATTACTCGGATTATCGCCATCTTCCTCAACCCAGACATTGCCCGGCATACTGCGGCTATCGCATACACCAGATGCTTCGTTCGCTATATTAAGCGGAAGTGTGGCAACAGCAGGAGTAGTTTCGTATTCGGGAAGTACAGTGGGTTGTGGGTCGGGGTCAGGCTTGTTAAACCAGTCGCATGAACTTAAAAAAAGTGGTATAAATAAGTAAATTAATATTTTCTTCATTCGGCTGTTGAGGATATTCTACGCAAAGAAAACGATTCCCGGGCTAAGATATTGGCTTTAATAATTATTTAATACGGCTTGCAGGCTTTTATAGATGCTTTTTTATTCTACGGTAAAAAAGAAACCGTTTAAGTTAACCTTCCTTCTTTTGTTTCATAAAATTTAACTTAAACAGTTTCTAATATTCAATCTTAGTAGTCCTGATAGCTTTTTTGTCTGATTCTATCTTTTTCGACTTCAACCTTTTCTCCACGGCTATACCGCTAGGTTTGGTTGCCAGTCTTTTTTTTCTTTCATGTAGGGCTTTTTCGAGGGTTTTATAGAACTTCTGAATGGCTAATTCCTTATTCTTTAACTGACTCCGTTTTTCCTGTGCCGTAATCGACAATATTACATCCTGAACTAACTGATTCTGTAGTTTTTCAAGCAGCCTTTCTTTCTGTATATCTGTCAGCAGGTTCGAGGCCTGAATATCAAAGCGCAATTCTACTTTTGTTTCTACTTTGTTTACATTCTGTCCACCCGGTCCACCACTTCTGGAAGTGGCAAATTCAAATTCGGGCGAAAAATCTATATCTTTTATCATTATTTTGTATGTAATTTATCCCTCCACAACTGTCCCAAGCAGTTTAGCGATTTTTTTGATAACCTCTTTTAGCTGCATCATTTTTATCAATATCCCCTCCTGTACTTCAAAAGATTCTGCCTCTTCCAATTCAGCATCAAGTTTAGCAATATCTGCTTCAACACGGCTTTTTTTCAATCTTAATATATTGGTATAAGCCATTTCAGCCAACTTGTCGGCTTCTAAAGGTACGTATATTTCAAACTTCAGCCAGTTCTCACTTAATTGATATGGGGTAGAGAGCCAATTGATAGTTTGTCTTTGTATTTCCGTATCCTGATGACTGGTGAAGTGCAGTGTTTCAGGTATTTGGCCATTTTGATGAAACTCCCGGCATATATTTAGTATTTTTCCATACGATGGGGTTTCAAATTCCATATCCTTGATTTCATTGAAAATATAGTCGGTCAGCGTAAAATCTATATTTTCAACCACATTTCTTTCTAAAACATTGCTGCCATAACAAACCAGTAGCCGCACGCACTCTTCTTCATGATAGGATAAAGCACTCCGCCCAGTTTCCGGACTCGATTCTCTGAAATCTTCAAACTGAATTGGAGAGCTAATTTCTACAGGAATAGTAGGGTCTGCAATCGACTGATTTCGTTGCTGCCTTTGTCTGTCTTTTTCAGAGTCATGCGCTTTTTTCTGAAAGATTTTATTTCCCTCCGTAATCAGTATATGCTCATCGATTTTCAGTAAATCGGCAACCTCTTTATAAAAGACCGAACGCTTGATTGAATCAGGGATTTTAGAGATGGTCTCCACCAATTCCTTGATTAATTCGGCTCGTTTAATAGGGTCGTTACCGACATCTTTGAGGGAGATTTCGGTCTTGAAACGAATAAAATCTTTCTGTGTATTTTTAACATAATCCTTAAAAGCCTGGCTACCTACTTTCTGTACAAAGCTGTCCGGGTCATCACCATCCGGAAAAACCACTGCTTTTACATTCAGCCCTTCTTCTAGTATAATGTCAATCCCACGCAATGAAGCCTTGATTCCTGCCGCATCGCCATCATATAATACAGTAATATTATCCGTGAACCGTCTGATTAACTGAATCTGCTCTTTGGTAAGAGAAGTGCCCGACGAAGCCACCACATTCTCGATACCTGCCTGATACAAAGAAACCACGTCGGTATAGCCTTCTACCAGATAACAGTTTTCTTCCTGCCTGATAGGGTTTTTTGCCTGGGCAATACCATAAACAATAAAACTCTTATGATATACAGCCGTTTCAGGTGAATTGAGGTATTTTGGCGAATTGGGGTCTTTTTTCAGAATTCTGGCGCCAAAAGCGATGGCTTTTCCCGCTACATTATGTATAGGGAAAATCACCCGCCCTCTGAACCTGTCAATGGGTTCTTTGCCTTCCTTAATTATTGTCAGGCCTGCTTTTTCAAGAATATCAAGTGAGAACCCGCTTTTCAGTGCATGTTTCGTGAAGGCATCCCAAGCATCAGGGCTATAACCTAAATCAAATTTGTGTATAGTCTGGTGATTAAACCCTCTTTCTTTAAAATAACTCTGCCCTATACTTTCACCCTCCGGTGTTTTCCAGAGTTGATCCTGATAATATTTGTTGGCAAAGTCAAGCACTATATAGGTACTCTCTTTTTCATTCTGGGCAAGTTGCTCTTCGCTGGTAACCTCTTTTTCACTAACTTCAATCCCATACTTTTTTGCCAGATGTCTGAGCGCTTCAGGATAACCTAATCCCTCAATATCCATGACGAACCGTACTGAATCTCCGGCTTTTCCGCAACCAAAGCATTTATAGATTCCTTTTGACGGCGAAACAGAGAATGAGGGGGTTTTTTCGTTATGAAATGGGCAACAGGCTATCATGTTTGCTCCCCGTTTTTTGAGAGCAACATAATCACCCACCACTTCTACTATATCGGCGGCCTGAATAATCTGCTGAACTGTATCCTGGTCTATTCGCATGAAGCTATTTTAACGGAAAATATCAATTTGACGTTTTTCCGACTAATTTTGTTCCAAAATTAAGAAAAACCTATGGAATTTTTCAGCTTTATTAATATCGGCGGAACAATTGCCTTTGCAGCTTCGGGTACTTTGGCAGCTATGCGAAAGAAACTGGATATTTTCGGGCTTCTTGTTATTGCGTTTGTCACTTCAGTGGGTGGAGGTACCATCCGCGATGTGCTGATAGGCCATCTGCCCGTCAGATGGATTCTCGATTCCTCAATTATTCTATTAATAATCGGTGCGGCAGCAGTTACAGTCATTTTCAGAAGTAAAATTGAGCATTTAGATAAAACACTTACCTTCTTTGATTCTCTGGGTCTCGGTTTTTTTGCACTCAGAGGGATACAGGAAGGGATTGCTATTCAATTAAATATTCCGTCCTGTATTATTTTGGGAACTATCACTGCCTGCTTTGGCGGAGTTATAAGAGATATTCTGTTGAATGAAATCCCTGCGCTTTTCCGGACAGGCCAATTGTATGCTACTGTTTGTATTATGGGTGGCATGGTATTTTTTGCATTGCAGAAATTAAACATTGCCGCAGACCTGATTGATTTGATAACGATTCTGTTCATTTTCGGCATACGCACACTAGCAATCAAAAAGAATATCTCTTTGCCTAAAATCAATAAAATATAAAAACTTGTTGGAAAATTTCAATTTATTCAATTAATTTGTCATGTGAACCAAAACTACTACTGAAAAGAGTCGCCGCCATATCGCTCCTTGTATTACTTTTATGTAATATACTAGGCTCTACATTTGTTCTGATGATGGACAAATGGCAGGAGAAACGTATGGTGCAGACTAATGTATTTTTTGAGGAAAATAGCAATGGTGAACAACTGGTTATGAAAGTGCCCATGGCGATTCCTTATCTTGCCAGTTGGGAAGAATCAGAAGAGACAGATGGTCTCATTATCTACAAAGGTGATTTTTTCCGTACCTATCAGCGCAAATTTGCCAACGATACCCTTTACACTTATTGCGCCAAAGAGAATGCAAGCCGTGAAAACGTATTCAGTCTTTTGCAACAGGTAAAGAAACACGTTAGTGATGAGCCGACAAGCCCCGGAAAAAAAGCGCTCAGTTTTTTCAAGAATCTCACTAAAGATTATACTCAATTCAATAGTAGCTCTATCGCCTACTTCTGGATTGAAGACCTCCCGTTAAAAATCTACACATATCAGGAGTACTTTCCTGCTTCAATTAAATTTGTTCATTCTCCCCCGCCTGATTTGGCTTAAATACAATCTTTTCTACAATTTTTATCCGGATGGGCAAGCTATGTGCTTTAGCCTGGACGGTAAGGATTTATGCTCAAAATCAACACTCTTTTTCTGGTGAATCTGATATATTCACGACCAATATCTGTGTGCTTTATGAATTAAATGGCATAGCCATCTATAATAGTATTTGTATTGGGGTATTGTATCGTTCGCCTACTTAACAAGATTGTTTTTAACCAAAAACTCTATTATTCTAAAATGAAATCACTTTACAAGTTAATACTTGTGTTGGTAGGCGGTGTCTGTATGAATACCTATGCCCAAATGCCTCATGATGCTATATATATGAACAAAAACTCTATTTGTATTGCAGCAACTTATGCAAACAGTCAATGGAGTGAATACTGGGAGAATACGATGAAGCGTGAGAATCTCAATATCGGTACTCATACAACGCAAAGTGTAATGCCTATGATTGCCTACGGTATCAGTAAAAGATTAAATGTGCTTGCTGGTGTTCCTTATGTATGGACAAAAACAAGCGCAGGGAATCTGATGCCGCAAAAAGGGGTGCAGGACTTATCGTTATGGTTGAAATATAATATAGTACAGTCAGCAGGCGGAATATCGCTGCATGGTGTATTAGGAGGCTCAATACCTGTAAGTAATTATGTAAAGGATTTTTTACCGATGTCTATTGGAATTGGCTCTAAAACAGCAACTGCTCGTTTGATAGGCCATTACAGACATGCCTCGGGCTTTTATGTTACGGCACATGCAAGCTATTTTTTCCGCAGTAATATAAAGGTAGATAGAGATGCTTATCAGGCTGACGACCGTGTTTATAATACCAACGAAGTAAGAATACCCAATGCAACTGATGTGGCTGCACGTGTGGGCTATTATAAAAAAGGGATTCAGGCTGAAGCATTTGTTGATAAAGGCACTTGCGTTGGTGGCGACTATATCCGTCGGAATGATATGCCATTCCCTACCAATAACATGAAATCGACAGGAGTAGGTTTTTATGGTAAGTATCAACCTAAAAACATCGGTTTTACAGTGATGGCAAGAAAAGTAGTGGCCGGAGAAAACATGGGCCAGGCAACTACTTTATCTGTAGGGTTTTTATATCAGATCAACTTCAGGACGAAGGCGGACGATACAGCTAAAAAATAAAAATTGTAGAAAAGATTAATCATAAAAAATATGCTTCCCCGGGCAATTCAATAGTCGAATCGGGGCCGTTATATGAAAAAGATACATTTATCACTTATACTTCTTGTTGCGTTCAGCTTTGTGGTATCATCTTGTAATAAGGATTTGGAAGAGCCCCTTAGAGAGGCTTACATTCCTGCTAAATTAGATGAAAAAGGCGGCACATGGAAAACCTACATGCTGGCAAGTTCAGACGAAATTGCAGTAGCAGAGCCTAAAGCAGCCGGTTCAGCGGAGTATCAGGCAGAAATCACGAAGCTGAAGACCACGATATCTACTATTACACCTGAAAACAAAAAAGCAGTTGCTTATTGGGGTGCAGGTGCTGTATATCGTTGGAACGAAATCGCGCGTGAGTTATCAGCCCGGTATAACCTCCCTCCGGCATCAAATGCTGAAGGTAAGTATCCTGTACCTGATGCAACTAAGCCTTTGGCCGATCCTAAGTTTCCATTTGCCAATCCTCCTTATGTAGCCCGTGCACTTGCTTACCTTAGTGTAGCGCAATACGATGCATTAGTAGCTGCCTGGAATTATAAATACAAATATAATCGTAAGGCTCCTTCTAAAAACGATGCATCTGTTTCTGTTTTATTGCCTGTTTCTGATTTACCTTCATATCCTTCAGAAGATGCAGTTGTAGCTGCCGCTTCATATACAATTCTGGTAGCGATGTTTCCTGGTGAAGTACCATTACTGGATGCTAAATTGGCAGAAGCAAAAAATGCCCGTATCTGGGGTGGAATGACTGTAGATTCTGATATTTCTGCAGGCGATGCTTTAGGTAAAGCAGTAGCTGCTAAAGTAATGGGCAGAGCAAAAACAGACGGTATGGGAGCAGCCAACAATCAGGCTGTAAATGCAGCGGCTATTGCGAATGCCAAAGCATTGGGGTTAAAATCGGAGTGGTTAAGTCAGGAATTGCCTGCACGTCCGCCAATGTTGCCAAACTATGGTACAGTGCAAACCTGGAACTTTGATAAAGCTGCAATGGTTGCCATGCGCCCGGGCCCGCCTCCTGCATTGGATAGCGAAGGATTCAACACGGCTCTTGATGAACTGAAGAAAATTGATAAAGGTCAAACGCGTGAACAAGCCAGAATTGCCAATTATTGGTCTGACGGAGCAGGAAGCTACACCCCTCCGGGTCACTGGTTCAGAGCTGCCGCTAATTTATGTTTTCAAAACAAGTTCAGCGAGATAGCTACCGCCCGTACACTGGCATTGCTGGGTACAGCAGAGATGGACGCAGCCATTGCCTGCTGGGATGTTAAAAACTATTATTATTATCCTCGTCCACAACAGTTTGGTCTGAAAACCTCGGTAGGCTTGCCTAACTTCCAGTCATATACTTCAGGGCACTCTACGTTCTCAGGTGCAGCGGCTCATGTATTAGGTTCTATCTTCCCGAGCGAAACAGAAAAACTGAACACCATGGCTCAGGAAGCATCTAACTCAAGGATTTATGGTTTAATCCATTTCCGTTTTGACTGTCAGGCAGGTTTAGATCATGGTAAAAAAATCGGTCAATATGCAATTGACCGGGGTAAACGAGACGGGTCAGGTTTATAAGACCCAATAATTTAGTTTACAACTTAACTCAATTTCTTTTAAACGTTTTATCAATGAAAAAATCTCTATATATATTCTTAGTAGCAATCGCGCTATTGGGATCACAGAAATCATTTTCTCAAGGTTGTATTGCTGTTCGCCATATGGCTTCTGCCACCGGTAATCCAAACAGCCCTGCTTCAATGATGAAAGGTGGTCAGTTTCAGCTTACAGCATCGTATCGTTATTTACACTCATTCCGCCATTTTGTAGGAACAGAGGAGCAAAAAGAGCGTATCGAAAAAGGAACTCAGGTGATAAATACCTCTCATGCCTTTGATTTTGGCCTGAGCTATGCAGTAAACCCCCGCATAAGCTTTGCTTTGAATGTTCCGTTTATTGATAATGACCGATCTTCTTTATATGAACATTATGGCAATTCACTTGAAGCTAACCCGGAGCAAAAACGTTTTCATACGAACTCAAAAGGTGTAGGAGATATGCGTCTTTCGGCAACTTATTGGGTATTGAATCCTGCTACGCACCTGAAAGGAAATTTTGCCATAGGTGTAGGTATCAAAGCTCCGACTGGAGATGCCAATGTGCAAGGCGATTTCCATAAACTGGATAAAAACAAGGTTGAATACATTCAACGCAAAGCACTTGACCAGTCTATGCAATTAGGCGATAGTGGTTGGGGATATAGTATCGAAGTGCAGGGGTATCAGTCGCTATTCAAAAATGCTTCTGTTTACTATAATGGCTTCTATATGTTCAGCCCTAAAGTGGTTAATAATGCCACGGGCTTTTCGGTACCAGACCAATTTGCAGGTCGTGCAGGTGTAAGCTATTCAATTTTGCCAAAGCAAGGAATCTCATTTGCACTGGGTGGCAGAGTAGAAGGTTTACCTGCTATCGACAGAATTGGTAGCAGTGAAGGTAACCGTCGCCCGGGTTATATTGTTTCTGTAGAACCAAGCCTGATTTTTAATTCGCATCATCACTCTTTAGTATTGGCTGTTCCGTATGCAGTAGTACGTAACCGTATTAAATCGTGGAGTGATATGCAGGATCCAACAGGCAAGAAACACGGCGATGCTGCATTTGCAGATTACCTGATTTCGGCAACGTATGCCTACCGTTTCTAAACATGGCATATATAAAATTATTGAATGAGGAACTGCCGGGTATTTCAGGACTTCTCACCAATAACCCCCTTACAGCCGCACCGCTTTTAAATTTAGCGGAAACCTTGTTGCGTGGCGAGTCTACGCTTACAAGTGGCGAACGGGAATTGATTGCTTCTTACGTTTCGCATTTGAATGACTGCCATTTTTGCCATACTTCTCACGGAGCAGCGGCGGCCGCACATTTGAGTTGTGATTTATCTATAATAGATGACATCAAGCAGAATTTTGTCCGCACGGACATTTCACCTAAGCTAAGAGCATTGCTTAATATCGCTGCAAAAGTGCAGAAAGGTGGCAAGCATGTGTTGGAAGCAGATGTGGAAGCAGCCCGCAAAGAAGGCGCAACCGATGAAGAGATTCATGATTCGGTGCTGATTGCAGCAGCATTCTGTATGTTTAATCGCTATGTTGATGGCTTAGGCACGTGGGCTCCGAAAGAAAACGAGGCTTATCGTGAAATGGGTGAGAAAATGGCCTTTTTAGGTTATAACCGCCCTCGCTAAGAACACAGTTTATCTGTGTAACACGTTCCCTGTTTTTTATTTCAACATCACTGACAATGGCTGAAAACAGCCATGCGGGATTTCTATTGTCTAAAATTATGCCTCATATACCAATGCCTGACCATTTACCCGGCATTACCGGCCTATTGGAGTTCAGTCAGGATACCGCAGAGCCTATCCGTGAACTGACACAAATTCTATTAAGAGGTGAAAATTCTTTGACACCCGGTGAAAGAGAATTGATAGCTTCGATAGTATCACACAACAACGAATGTAAATTCTGCACATCAGCCCACACAGCTGCTGCTGATTTGCTTTTAGGAGAGTCAGAAACATGCGAAATGGTAAAGCATGATTTGGAAAATGCCCCTGTGAGTGATAAGATGAAAGCTTTACTGACTATTGCTAAAATGGTGCAGAAAAGCGGGAAAAGTGTTACTCCCGACGCAATAGCAGATGCCAAAGCACAGGGAGCCACAGACATGGAAATTCATGATACTGTACTGATTGCCGCTCTTTTCTGTCTTTACAACCGCTATGTTGATGGTCTGGCAAGTGTTACACCAGCCGACCCCTCATTTTATCAGTATCTGGGTGAAAGAATAGTTAATCATGGGTATACACGTTTACCCACAGGCTATGACCACCTGAAGAAAAGCTAAAGTGATGTATTGAAATCATTCCCAACCTTGTATTAACCTGAATATTTCTAATGAAAAAAATCTTTACATATATAATTGTTTTATTATTCGCTTCAGCAGGCGCTTTTGCCCAGAAGAGCAGCATCAAGGGTAAAATCACTGATGCAGAACATCAAAAACCATTGGCTGGTGTTTCGGTGGCTGTAAAAGGAAAAGTAGCGGGCACCATCACTAATCTGGATGGTAATTTCGAATTAAGTACTACGGTTCCTACTACACTGATTATCTCGATGGTAGGTTATGAACGCCAGGAAATAGCAATAAACAATGAAACTGCTCTCAATATTGTATTAAAAGCAAGTTCAGAAGATCTTAATCAGGTAGTAGTTTCTGCCTCAAGAATCGAAGAAAGTATCTTGCGCTCACCTGTAAGTATCGAAAAAATGGATGCAAGAGCTATACAACAAAGCCCATCGCCCAATTTTTATGATGCTTTGGTAAATATGAAATCGCTGGATATGGTAACCAGCAGTCTTACTTATAAACAAATTAACACACGTGGATTCAACACTACCGGAAACAGTCGTTTCTTACAACTGGTAGATGGTGTGGACAATCAGTCAGCAGGTTTGGGTTTTACGATGGGCAACCTTTTTGGCCCGCACGATGTGGATGTTGAAAGTGTAGAGTTAATTCCGGGTGCGGCATCTGCTCTTTATGGCCCTATTGCTTTCAATGGTATGTTGCAGATTCGCAGTAAGAACCCTTTTGATTATCAGGGATTAAGTGCCCAGGCCAAATTTGGCCTAAACCACGTAAGTGATGGCACGGGTCTTGGTGCAAAACCAGTATATGATTTAGCCTTACGTTATGCCAAAGCTTTTAATAACCGATTTGCGTTTAAGGCAAATGTGGCTTATCTGAAAGGCACTGACTGGTATGCTAATGATTATACAGATATTGACCCGAATACTGCTGCCACCAGTCGTGGCCCTAATAACCCCGGCAAAAATGCTCTGAATATCTATGGTGATGAAGTAGCGCAGGCAATTGATAAAATCGGTCGTGTATCAAGAACAGGATATGAGGAAAAAGATCTGGCTCAATATGGTGTTTATAGCCTTAAACTGAACGGGTCATTATATTATCGTATTACAGATAATCTGGAAGCAAATTATCAGGCAAATTATAGTGAGGGTATTGCCCAATATACCGGTAGCAGCCGTTTTGTTATCAATAATTTCCATATGATGCAGCATCGTCTGGAATTAAAGGGTAGCAATTTTTATGTAAGAGCTTATT
>CALRLS020000127.1:0-11665 GCA_943368815.1 Cyanobium sp. NIES-981 | reverse complement strand
TCTGATATACGTATGACCTACTATCTGACTTGTTCCCATGGCTCTGCCAACAACTGTGTGAGCCAAATCAGCACCATTCAATTGTAACATGAGTTGGCCTGGTTCGCTTACACTTACCTGCCAGTCAACCGAATAAGTACCGATAGTGGGCAAAGTAAATTGATTGGTATTAATACGGGTGATAATGCCATTTGTAGGGCCATCCTGAGGGAAATCGACTGGCGCACCCACAGCAATAGTAGCTGTGTTATCTCCTGGCATAATGGCATGAAATTCTGCGAATACCGGTGTGTACACCATTGTAGTCCATCTTGTGCCATTCCAGTAATAAAAGCCGGGAGAAATATTAATAGGAGAAACACCTGCACTGCTTGTATTGTATACCATTAATGAAACTGCAGGCGAAACAATGGTAGCCACATCTGTAACGGAAGTCAGACTTACCCGCGGAATCAATATGCCTTTGTCAGGGGAAGCAGCATTAAGGATAGCGGAGTTGTCACTTTGCGCATACAAGTTTCCTGCTGATAGAACTGTAATGAGAAATAAAATTGTAGAAAAGAAAATGAGTTTTTGATTTTTTTCTATTGAGAAGAGATGTTTTAATGATGTAATAAAAAAATTGTTGTTCAACCCGGCATGGAGGGTCATTCCAGAATTCGATAAAGTTGCGTTGGAAACAAGGATTTGTTTTTTCATGATTACCATTTTTGTTAAGACAATTGCTAATTTTTACCCGATTTATATTTAGGGAAATCGTAGTGAGAAGATACAGGCAGATTGACTGAGATGATTAAAATACCTTTTTGTAAAGGTATTTTAATGGCAATAGCTAATGTTATACAATTATCTTAAAGAGTTACATAATTCACATGTTTTGAATAGTCCATTATTTTGCAGCTCAAAGAAACTTTAATTAATATTTTAGAAGAATGAGCATAAATACGTATATAAACGAAGAAGCCTGACAATTGTCAGGCCTCTTTTATTTTCTCAATAATTCTACCACATCAAAATCGTGGTCATTTTTTTCATTTTTCTGATATGATTTTCTGGAAACTTCCTTCCATTCATTAGCCCTCAATTCCGGAAAATGGGTATCACCTTCTATAGTCACCTTTACTTCTGTCAGGTAGATTTTATCTGTGAGCTCTAAAGATTGTTCGTAGATATTTCCGCCGCCAATAATAAAGATCTCCTCATCACCTTTTACCTCTTTAGCCATTTCGATGGCTTTTTCGATAGAATTTGCAGTCCGCACCGATTCGTCGTCAGAGACTTTAGCCTGTCTTGTAATCACAATATTAGTTCGATTTGGCAGGGGCTTGCCAATGGATTCATACGTTTTTCTACCCATTATTACCGCATGGCCGGTGGTTAAAGCCTTAAATTGCTTCAGATCGTCCGAAAGCCTCCATAATAATTGGTTATCTTTTCCTATGGCACCATTCTCGGCTACTGCTACTATTATTGAAATCATTATGCTATTTTTTATGGCTGCAATTTAGGGTTTTTAATAGGCTTTTACAGCATTTTTTGGCATCTTTGCCAAAATTTAGTCTCATAGCTTATTCAGATAAATAGTATTTGTCTGAATTTTTTTTCTCAACCATTTGAATGAAAAACATTGACGTTTGCCTGACCCCCGATTTATTACATCTTCATAGTATCGACAATTCAATTGTAATCATAGCAGATATTTTCCGTGCAACTTCGTGCATGATAACAGGCTTCGCCTATGGTGTAAAAAGCATTATCCCTGTTGAGACGGTAGAAGAATGTAAAAAACTTCAGGAAATGGGCTATATTGCTGCTGCTGAAAGAAATGCCACAAAAGTAGAAGGCTTTGAACTGGATAATTCTCCATTCAGCTATATGAGCAAAAGATTGATTGGTGAAAAAATAGCCATGACCACCACAAACGGCACTTATTCCATCGCAAAAGCAAAGGCCTCGGCTGTAAAAGTGTTGGCAGGTGCATTTTTAAACCTGAATGCCATAGTTAATTACCTTAAAACACAGCCTTACGATGTGCTGGTATTATGTGCGGGATGGAAAGGACGTGTAAATATTGAGGACACCCTATTTGCCGGAGCGCTGATTGAAGCACTGGAACACGAGTATTTTGTACCGGAAGACAGCGCCATCATGTCGCTGCGCCTTTATAAACAGGCTAAGGATGATTTACTTGGCTACCTCGCTAATTCATCACATATCCGTCGCCTGCAAAACCTGGGTATTCATAAAGATATAGCGTATTGCCTGCAAAAAGACCTTTATGACGTAGTTCCTATTTTACGCGGCAATGAACTGGTAAATTTGTAGATTTGATTAATGACAAATGAGTATTGAGTTAATAATAGCTAAATCGTAATGCTACAGTTTATTCACTCAATCACTCATTCGCTCAATCACTCATTTATATATTACTCATCAATGAAACTAAAATTTCATATTCTTAAGCTGCAGATGCGGCATACTTTTACGATTGCACATGGCTCACGTGATGACATTGATGCGTTCATTGTAGAATTGCAGGATGGTGAACACAGCGGTTTTGGTGAAGCTACCCCTATCCCCTACTATGGTGTAACAGCAGAGGGAATGAGGGACAAGCTGGCTGAATACCAATCAATGATTGAGAATTATGACCTGCAGAATCCGGAAGATTTCTGGGCGTTGATGTATCCTTACCTCAAAGATAATCCGTTTGCACATTGTGCTTTGGATATGGCAGCGTGGGATTTGTGGGGCAAAAAACTGGGGCAACCCCTATACAAACTTTGGGGACTATCAATCGATAAGGTTCCTTATTCTAATTATACTATAGGTATTGATACCATAGAAAAAATGGTATCGAAAATGCAGGAATTTGATTTTCCGATTTATAAAATCAAATTAGGTACTGACCACGACGTAGAAATCGTAAAGGAATTGCGTAAACATACCGATGCGCTTTTCAGAGTGGATGCAAACTGCGCATGGGGTGTGGAAGAAACGATTAAAAACTCCATTGAATTCAGCAAACTGAATGTAGAATTCATTGAGCAACCGATGGAGAAAGGTGCTTATGCACCGATGGAAGAAGTAATGAAACACTCGGTGCTACCTCTGATAGCCGACGAAAGCTGTATTATTGAGGAAGATGTGAAAAAATGTTTCGGAAGATTCCACGGAGTGAATGTGAAACTCGCTAAATGTGGCGGTTTGACTCCTGCCCGAAGAATGATTGCAGAAGCCAGAACCTTGGGCATGAAAGTAATGTGCGGTTGTATGACTGAAACCAGCATCGGTATTTCTGCCATCGGGCAATTGCTCCCGCTATTGGATTATGTAGATATGGATGGCTCTATTCTAATCTCTAATGACCCGGCTACGGGTGTGTATCTCGATAAGGGTAAACCTATCTTCCCTAATGTAAATGGAACCGGGGCTTTGTTGTAATGATGCTTTAACTATAAAATAAAAATGGTGCGTTGAAGAAAGAAATTCAAGCGCACCATTTTTTTATAATCCAATTCTTTTATTTCCCAAAATCAGCTTCCAGTTTATTCATATCTGCATCAGAAACTTCGCCTGACGTTACTACTACACGATAACGGAAAGTAGTTGATTGTTTTGGCGCTAAAGTAAGGTTCAAAGTCTCTTTCCCATTAGAGAAAACTTTTTGTCCTAATGGATTTACCGAGAAAAGGCCATAGCCGCGTGAGTGCCAGTAAGCAGGATAACCAGGGTTCTTAGGATGGTCGATAATGGCAACAGAGATTTTTTCATCACCAATTTGCCCTCTGAGGTTTATCCATTCCGAACGTTTCGACCAGGTGTTTTCGCCTTCAATTCCTTCTTTGTTACGGTATGAACCTACAATGCCCTTGTTGTCTAAAACAGGCACTTTTGTAGCCACACCACTGGCATCAGTAAATACTTCCGGTTTGTTTGATGGGTGTTCTAATTCTCTGGCTAAACGAATAGCAAAAAAGCCGTCTTTTACATCTTTAAATACTACTTCTTTATCTGCGGCAGTCAAAGTGGTAGTTCTGTCGATAATACGTTGATTAGCTGTTCCCTGAAAAGTATACGTTGTGGCTTCAGTCAGCATCAGTTTGCCTTCTTTATCCAGCCAGTCGGCTGTTACGACTAAAGTACCTTTTTTACCTGATTTTACTGATTTGATACCTGTGTGCACAATAGTACCATAAGTACCTTTGGCACTCGGAGGGGTAAGGGAATTATTCCAGAAATCATGGCCGTTTACATCTTCGTAGTTCATCCAGATACCTACATGGTGAGGATGGTCAACTCTTTCGCCCGGACGCGGGTCTAATGGCCAACCGCGGGTGATTAACGTTCCTTTTGAAGTACGTACCGGATATAAAACTGCTTTTTTAAGCACATCAGGCCCCGGATAAAAATAGGAAGTAAAAGCTTTGCCGTCTACAAGGACATCTACTTTTTTATTGGCGTCGTCTCTGACCAATTTCACATCTTTGCTTTGCGCGAAGATTATCACTGGGCTCAATAATAATAACAGAACTAATTTTTTCATGAGTTTATCGGATTGAAAAATGATTAAGCAAAGTAAAGCATCATTTTCTTATGTCTCTACCCATATATTAGCTTTTTATTATATTTTTTTGACTTTAAGTAAGAGTTGTATGCTACAATGTAAATAAGATTGCCACTATGGACACAAAATGCACGAGCTTGCTCAATGGTTCAAATAGTGTGACATTGTGTCTCCTTGTGTACATTGTGGCTATAAAGAATAGCTATCAATGAGGCAACCTTTTCCTAAGCAATCCATAAAACCATGTCCCGGCCAATGCGCTTAGTAGGGTAACAATAAATACAGAAACCCCCGTACCTATCTGCGCATAGATTGGTCCCGGACATGCCCCTGTAAGCGCCCAGCCGAATCCAAAAAGCAAGCCACCGAAAATCTGGCCTTTGCTGAATGGCTTCTCGTCTAGCTTAATGGTTTCACCACTCAGGCTTTTAATTTTGAATCGCTTGATGATTTGAACCGAAATAAGGCCTACTACCACAGCGGTGCCAATAACACCGTACATATGAAATGATTCCAGTCTGAACATTTCCTGAATACGGAACCAGGAAATAACCTCCGCCTTTACTAATACAATGCCGAAGCCGATACCTAAAACGAGGTATTTCAGCAGGCTTGCAAATGTTCCCTTTTCTTGTTTTGAATCAGTCAGGTTCTGGGTTTCAAAATCTAATGTATCTATATCTTTTATCGCTTTCATGATTGCTGATTTATAAGTAAGGAATAACTAACCAGGTAACAATAAAACCACCAATCATAAAGCAGATAGTGGCTATTAATGAGGGCAATTGAAGATTTGATAAACCCATGATAGAATGCCCGGAAGTACAGCCCCCGGCATAACGTGTACCAAAGCCTACCAGAAAGCCTCCTACTACTATAAAAATAAATCCGCGAAGCGTAAAGAGGCTCTCCCAACTAAAGAGGTCAGTGGGAACCAATGCGCCGAATTCCTGAATACCAATGGATTGCAGATAAGTCCTGGTGTTATCGGCTATTTTGATAGGTTCCGGATTACTCAGAAGATTTGCCCCTACCCATCCACCAATGATTACACCCACCACAAAAACCAGATTCCAGCTTTCTTTTTTCCAGTCGTATTTGAAGTAAGAAATTTTCGCAGGCAAAATAGCCGCACAGATGTGCCGCATGGAAGAGGATATACCAAATGTCTTGTTGCCTAAAATCAATAAGAGAGGAACGAAGAGGCCAATAACGACACCGGCTACTGACCAATGCCATGGTTGTTTGAGAAATTCGAGCATGTTTGTCAAGAGTTTATATACAAACCTATATAATAATCTACTAATATAATAGACTTTGAAACATAAGTTTGAAAAAATAAATTCCTTACATGCTTATGCGCTTAATACTTTCTCTCTTATACCCAGAAACGGAACCCAGTTCTCTTCAATAGAGCCTGCGAAATCGCGGAGGAACATGATAAAGGATGGTTTGTAAGGTTTGCGAGAGAGAGAAAGTTTTGCTTCTTCAAGGGATAGGTCGCCTTTTTTGGAGTTGCAGCGGCGACAAGCGGTTACTAAATTATCCCAGTTTGTTTTGCCTCCCTTGGATTTCGGAGTGAGATGGTCGAGTGTGAGGTCTTCGTGGCTTCCGCAGTATACACATTTATTGCCGTCCCGCCTGAATACATTCTGCCTACTGAGCATCACACCTTTAAAGGGCAAACTTACATAGCGATGGAGACGTATTACTGAGGGGAGAGGGTAAGTAGTATCCACAGTTCGGAGATAGCCTTTCTGGGAGTCGGTAACTAACTCGGCTTTGTCGAGGTATACCAATGAAAAGGCTTTTGGAACGGTACAAATACTTAATGCACTATAATCAGCATTCAAAACTAAAACTTTCCTGCTCATAAAACATTTAAGATTAGCGGTTTCTGTATTTGCAAGGCAATTTAATTGAATATTTTTTATTTTCCAACATAAGTTTTTTAAGAAATTGTTTTTTCATTATTTCTAAATCCTCTATTTTGTGAGAAGATTTTAGAAACCTTGTAAACACTCTAAAAAGGGCATAACCAAAGAAAAATCCGGTAATTACACCTATTAAATTTTAAAACAATTGCGATATATGTCAGTGGGAAGAGGAAAATTATTGATTGCTGAACCATTTTTAGGTGACCCTAATTTTGAGCGGAGTGTTGTTCTATTGTGCGAACACAATGCACAAGGTTCGTTCGGATTAGTGCTGAACCAAACCACCAATCTGCATCTGGACGATGTAGTGGAAAATATGTATGGCGAACTTCCTTTGTTCATAGGCGGACCTGTTGAACAGAACACCCTGCATTTTATCCACCGTCTGGGAGACCAGATTGAAGGAGCCGTAGATATAGGTAACGGAATTTACTGGTCAGGCGATTTTGAGAATGTCAAAACGCTGATAAACATAGGCAAGGTTTCTGAAAAAGATATTCGTTTATTTATTGGCTATTCAGGCTGGTCGGCAGGACAATTGGATGGTGAAATGAACCGTAATTCCTGGATTATTTCAGAAACTGATGCCCACTTCATTTTCGATACGCCAGCCAACCAGTTCTGGCGGGAAATACTGAAAAGCATGGGTGGCGAATACAAGGTATTATCCAACTACCCTACTGACCCGAGGCTGAATTAGATACCTTGCCCTTTCCATAGATAATTGCTCCGGGTTTTGAACCAGTATGCTTGCCATTTTCAAGCACTATTATTCCATTTACGAGCACATAATCAATCCCCTCTGAATAAGCATGTGGTTTTTCGAAGGTAGCCATATCGCTTATTTTGTTTTCATCAAAAATCACTATATCAGCCGCAAATCCTGTTCTGATTAAGCCGCTGTCTTCTATCTTGAATCTTTGTGCCGGTAAGGAAGTCATCCGGCGTACAGCATCTTCTAAACGAAGCACCTGCTTTTCACGAACATATCTACCCAATACACGGGCATTAGAGCCATAGCCACGTGGATGCGGCATATTTCTGTTAAACTGAATAAGGCCTGCATCAGAGGCTATCATAGTATTGGATATCGTAATATTTTCGCCAGTATCTCAGGAGGTGAAACGTCTGGCTTCACAAATCACCCGGGGTATTAGTAATGATTCATTGAAAGTCAGAGCTATTTATGAGTGGGTTACAGACAATATTGCCTATGATGTTGACTTGTTTAAGGAAGCTGATTTCAAACAGTATTCTGGAACACAGAAGTCTGAGAAAGTGATAGAACGCAAAAAGGCTGTTTGCATGGGTTATACCAATCTGTTTCAGGATTTATGCCTGGCATCAAATATTAAGGCATATACAGTAACCGGCTATTGTAAAAATCCTGATCCTCGCACCAATACCCTTGTTTTTTCGTTTGACCGCCATTCTTGTAACGCCGTAAAACTCAATAATAAATAGTATCTCTGCGACCCTACATGGAGCGCCGGGGCTATTAATATGCAAACAGGCCTGTTCAGAAAACAACTGAACGAAGAGTTTTACCTGAGTGAAGGCAAAGTTTTTATTAAAAGACATATTCCTTTAGACCCTCTCTGGCAGCTATCTGATACTCTGGTCAGTATGGAGGAATTCCGCTATGGGCAAAAGCCTGCCAGACAAACAAGATTCAGTTATCTTGATACTTTAAGCGTATTTGAGACATTAGCAACAGAAAAACAGAAACTCAATGCTGATTTCAGAAGCCTGCGGTTCGATGCTTCAAATGACGAAGCGAAATCTGGTATTGGTTATTATTATGCCAAAAAAGCCGAAATAGACTCTAAAGCCTGGCATTATCTGGTGATGTCTTTTATGAACAAAAATAACGGTGATTCTTATAGAAGGGCAAGAGAAGAAAAAGACAGAGTGTATAGTCTATTGAACAACATCGAAAAAGACATGAGTCAGCCAAGATATTATTATTCGCTGATTGCTCCGAATTCGCAATTCAGCCGCATGGCGTTTAATAATATGCTGAATGCTGATAACTATCGGCGTTCTATAGAGCAGAATAAGGCGAACCTTGCCAGGTATTATGATGCGCTTAAGAAGATGAAATATTGAGATTTAAGAATTTGCTCTTGCTATTAGTTTTTAACGTAATTTTGAATTCCGTTTCTATTCAAAATCTTAACACCTTTGTATGAAAAAAAATGTCGTTCTCCTTTTAATATGCATCCTTAGTTTTGATGTTTTTGCACAAAATATTATTCCGAAACCCGTAGAAATCAAAAACACAGCAGGTGTTTACAATATTACTGCGGCAACCACTATCGGCGCCAATAATGCCGAAAGTAAGAAAATAGCAGAGATGTTTGCTGCCAAGCTTAAACAGGCAGCCGGCCTTACGCCACAGATTCTGAAAACGGGAGCTATTCAGTTTACATTGAATACTACCCCAAATACCACTATAGGCAATGAGGGTTATACTTTAGAGGCTACCAGCACAGGTGTGAAACTGGCTGCTAATAAACCTGCGGGTTTGTTTTATGGTTTGCAGTCGCTCTTACAATTGTTGCCTAAAGAAATTGAAAGTAAATCTGTAGCCAAAGGCGTTAAATGGAGTGTGTCAGGTGTAAAAGTGGTTGACTATCCACGCTTTGGTTGGAGAGGGCTCATGCTTGATGCAAGCCGCCATTTCTTCTCAAAAGCTGATGTGAAACGCTATATTGATGATATGGTTCGCTATAAATTCAATACGCTTCACTGGCATCTGACGGACGACAACGGTTGGAGAATTGAGATAAAATCTTTGCCTAAACTTACCGAAGTAGGTGCATGGCGCGTGGCAAGAGATGGCAGATTCGGCGACAGAAAAGCACCTGAGGATGGTGAACCTACACCTTATGGTGGATTCTATACGCAGGAAGACATCAAAGAAATTATTAAATATGCCGAAGAAAGAGGTGTAACCATTATACCTGAAGTTGATGTGCCGGGTCATAGCATGGCAGCTATTGCGGCTTATCCTGAATTATCTTGTACCAAAGACCCTAAAACCAAAGTAAATCCGGGTACTAATTTCGCTGAATGGTATGGTGATGGTAAATTCAGAATGTTTATTGATAATACCTTGAATCCGTCAGACGAAAACGTGTATGCGTTTCTGGATAAAGTATTTACTGAAATGGCAGC
This sequence comes from Cyanobium sp. NIES-981, assembly GCA_943368815.1. Classification (GTDB taxonomy): domain Bacteria; phylum Bacteroidota; class Bacteroidia; order Cytophagales; family Spirosomataceae; genus Emticicia. Next base: position 1,981 of record CALRLS020000127.1, on the reverse strand, counting down.
TATTTTTCCGAATAAATATATCCATGTAGGTGGTGATGAATGCTATAAGGGTTTCTGGGAAAAAGACCCGGGTTGCCAGGCTTTGATGGCCAAAATGGGCATGAAGCACGCTGAGGAATTACAGGGGTATTTCATGAAACGTGTGGAGACTATCTTGAACGCAAAAGGCAAAAAGCTATTAGGCTGGGACGAAATTCTGGAGGGTGGCATCTCCCCTACTGCTACGCTGATGAGTTGGAGAGGTGTACACGGTGGGATAGAAGCAGCTAAAATGGGACATGATGTGGTAATGACACCAAGCACATTTGCTTATCTGGATTATATACAGGGAGAGGCCACTATTGACCCTCCTATTTATGCTACTTTGCGTTTAAGCAAAACTTATAGCTTTGAGCCTGTGCAAGAGGAGGTTGATGCCAAATATATATTGGGCGGGCAAGGAAACTTATGGACAGAGCAGATTCCGACTATCCGTTATGCCGAATACATGACCTTCCCGAGAGCATGGGCATTGGCTGATATTTTCTGGTCGCCGAAAGAAAGTAAGGACTGGAATCATTTTGTCAAACGCATGGAAACGCATTTCGAAAGAGCAGATGCAGCAGAAATGGGGTATTCGAAAGCAGTATATGATGCCATTGTAAAAGCAAGCAACAAAGACGGGAAGCTGATGGCTGAATTAGGTTCTGAAATATCAGATATTGATATATATTATACGATGGACGATACCATGCCGGATAATTTCTCTCCTAAATATACCCAGCCTTTCGAAGTGCCGGATGCACAAATAACGCTTAGAATTGCTACCTATCGCAATGGCAAACCTATCGGGCATCTGATAAGTCTGAAAAGAGAAGATTTGAAAAAACGGGCAGGCAGGTAAAATTTTCGGGTCGGTATACCTAAAATAGAAGTCTTTTACTCTACTTTTGTAGGTAGTGTAAAAGACTTTATTTTTTAAATGGCCTCAGCAAAAACCACCAGACAGAACCTCTTTCTTGTTCTTTTTAGTCTCATTTATTTCTCTTTATCAATACCTGCCGGATATGCAGGCTTCGATATTGATGCCTCATGGCACGAGGCGTTGGTGATGGCTATTGAGAAAAACTTTCTTTTTGGCAAAGACTTTATTTTTAATTATGGCCCATTGGGTTATCTGAATACCGGACTTCTACCTAAAACTGTTTCTCATCTTTTACTGGTGGCTGTTGAACTTTTTACGCTTTTCAATTACCTGATTATTATCCGGCTTTGCTTTGCCAAAGCAGGTACAAAATGGTGGGTAGTGGCTATTTCCGCACTGCTTATTTTTATGCCCTGGGGCTTTATAGCCGACACCTCTTTTACACTTTTCTATTTCTTTTTGTTCTGGCTATTGCATGCGCAACAAACCCGCAATTCGGTTGGCTTATTGCTGGCACTTATATTATCAGTCCTGATTTTCTATATAAAAGTTAATCTGAGTATTATAGTCTATATACTCCTCTATTCTTCGCTGGTTTATTTTTATATAGCCCGCTATTTTACGTTGCGTACGGTCATTATAATTGCCATTTTCCAGATTCTGCTAACCTGGTCGCTCTCTTTTGTATTGAATGTAGATATTCCCGCATACCTCCGAGCAAGCATGAAAATCATCGATTCGTATCAGGATGCGATGGCTGTTATGCTTTTGAGTCGGGAAGAATTTTTGCCTCTGTTGGTATTCGAAGCCCTGATTCTATTGGTAGCAGGATTGCTCATTCTAAAAACCTTTCAGTGGAAATCGCTCTACCTATATATTCTCGTAGCGCTCACCTGGTTTCTGAGTTTTAAGCAGTCACATACAGCCGTAGGGCATTATAATGTTTTCGGTTTCTTTCTGTTCATGTCTCCTCTAGCTGTATTACTGTATCTGTTTTCAGCTGAGAAATATAAAGTATGGGCAGGTAGAACCTTTGTATTAATATTGATTTTACAGCTCACCGCTACCCAGGTAATC
>CALRLS020000126.1:0-11697 GCA_943368815.1 Cyanobium sp. NIES-981 | reverse complement strand
AAGCCTGACATTGACCAAGCCGGGTATCTACAAAGCTACCCTCACCGTAAACGACGGCAAAGGTGGCACTAATGCGCAGTCGCTTGAAATAGTGGCGGGTAACGAGCCTCCGGTATTGAGCTTTGATATGCCAAAAGGCAACAAAACATTTTATGTAGCCAACAAATCGTTCGAATACGATATTAAAGTAAAGGATAAAGAAGACGGCACAGTGGGCGATGGCATTGACCCTGAGAATGTAGCCGTAAACATTGATTATCTTGCCGAAGGATTCGATAAGGTAGCCATTGCACAGGGGCATCGCTCGGCTGATGCAGGAGCCGCTTTTGCCACAGGTAAAAGGTTAATTGATGCCAGCGATTGCAGAGCCTGCCATAGTGTAGAGAAAAAATCTATCGGGCCTGCTTACCGTGAGGTGGCCATGAAATACAAAGGCGACAAAGATGCAGTAGACAGACTGGCTAAGAAAGTTATTAGTGGTGGTAGTGGTGTATGGGGTGAAACTGCCATGGCAGGCCATCCGCAAATCTCAACTGCAGATGCAGGCGAAATGGTGAAGTATATCCTGAACATTGCCAACGAAAAACCTAAAGCAAAATCGCTGCCATTGAAAGGTAAGTACACAGCTAAATTACCTGCCAGCGACAAAGGCAAAGGGGTGTTTATTGTAAGAGCAGCCTACGAAGACCAGGGTTCAAATGGTTTGCCTGCCCTGAAATCAGAAGAGACCTTTACACTAAGAAACGCCGTATTGGGCGCACATGATTTTGACAGATACGAAGACGTTAACAAGATGTCGTTCAGTGGCCGTAATCTGGCTATGCCTGCCAAATCAGGTGCATATATGGTATTAAATAAGGTAGATCTGAACGACGTTACCGAATTACAGATACAGGCAATGGCACCGAAACCACAGGTAAATGCATTGGGAGGTAAAGTGGAATTAAGGATGGATAGCCCTAAAGGCAAACTGATTGGTGAATCGGCCTACCTCGAACCATCAGAAACCATGAGCATGACTCCGAATATACTGAAAGTGCCGATTGGAAAAGTAGAGGGTCTGCATGATATATATGTAGTATTCGTGAATCCGAAAGCAGAAAACGGCACCCTTATGATTGTAACAGGCCTGGAGTTCAAACTCAACCTGCAGGAATAAGTTTAAACAGGTTCAATAACACAATAAACCATAAATTAATCAATGAAAACCCTAAAGTCAGTTTTAACATTAGTTGTATTAATGGCCGCCATGTCTATGGCAAAGGCTCAGGTAAACCAGAATTTCTTCGTAGGTAACTGGGAAGTATTGGTAAAAGGCACACCACAGGGTGATGTAAAATTACCAATGTCTTTCGAATTGAAAGAAGACAAACTGATAGGCAAGGTCACTAATCCTGAAACCAAAGAAGTAGCAACGATGACTTCTGTTGAATTAAAAGGAGAAGAGTTATTTGCTGCGTTCTCGGCAGGTGGCTATGATTTAACCATGGTTATTTCTAAAAAAGACGAAGAGCGTTTCGTAGGCAAGCTGATGGATATGCTTGAAGTAGAAGGTCTACGATTGAAGTAATCTTAAGTCTCCTTTACAAAAGACACCTCCGGACAATAGCTCCGGAGGTGTCTTTTATTTATACAGCCTCAATAAATTATTTACCAAACTAAAAATAATGCAAAATCCTGAATCATGGAAAATACATTTTGAAAGTCGAAACAGATTAAGCGGACACATCCGGTTTTAACCATTTAGTAAATATTTCCCTACCTTTTTCATGCTTTCTTTGTTTTAGGTCATAGGTAAATCTAAATTGTAAGCTAAAATAAATCTTTAAGAAAAATGAAAAAACTTATACCAATTTTTATACTGTTTGCAGTAAGCTACAATGGTTTTGCTCAAAGCCTTATTGAGGGCACAAACCCAATTACTGATGCTTATGCTTATGCAGTTAAGGGTACTATATCATCAACCTCACCCGGTGGTTATTCTGCGGGTGTGAGGGGACAAAATAATGGAACAGGCGGCTTGGGAATTGGGGTTTGGGGCTCTCAGAATGGATCTGGCTGGGGAGTGTATGGAAATGCGGTATCGGGAATTGGCGTGCATGGTAATTCAACAAGCGGCTATGGGATTTATGGCGTTAGTAGCACCGGTACAGGGATTTATGGGTTAAGTACGAGTGGTCCTGCTGGAATTTTTCAAATTTCCAATAATGCAAATGCAAATACAGTTCTAACCGCAGCTAATACCGGGACTGGTATAACTGCTGACTTTACCAATTCTAATGCTTCCAATTCAAGTACGGTAATGACAGTAACTAATGCTGGCACTGGCAAAGTGGCAACTTTTACCAATAATCATTCTACAAATAGCGCCAATGCCGTTAACATTACCGCCGCTGGTTCTGGTAATGGATTGAGCGTTCAACTAAGCAATGTATCAAGTGGCGGAAGGGGTATAGATGTTTTAAATAGTGGAGTAGGGCCAGGTGTATTCTCTATAGCTTATGGTAATGCTGTATGGGGCACTACCAGCAGTTTTAGTGCAGCAGGTGTGGTTGGAGATAATAATGTGGGTGGAGAAGCTGTTGTTGGTCGTGTTACAAGTGGCGACCCAAATAAAGACGGTATTGGCGTAGGGGCTGTTGTTGGCAGAAATGACCTGTTGAATGGTTATGGTGTGCGTGGTTTTGTTACTAAGGCAGGCGCCATTGGTGTATTTGGGCAGGGAGGTCATAGTGGGGGGATAAATATAGCTGCCAGATTTGAGAATATTAATGCAAACAACACGAGCGATGTAATGCAGGTTTTAAGTAATTCAGAAAATAATCTGGCGGTGTTTAAAAAATCCGGCTCAAATGTTGCCCGGATAGATTATACTGGCAAAGGCTTTTTTAATGGAGGAACAGTATCTTCTGGTGCAGATTTAGCTGAGGCTTTTGAAGTAGAAGGAAACAGCCTGAACTATGAGCCGGGAGATGTAATGATTATATCAACCAACAATGACCGCACACTTGCCAAATCTGATGGTGCCTACTCTAACTTAGTAATTGGCGTGTATGCTACCAAACCCGGTGTTTTGCTAAGTGAAGAAAATATTGATAACCTATCAGGTGATAATATTCCATTGGGCGTTGTCGGGGTAATTCCTACAAAGGTTTGTCTGGAAGGCGGTGAAATTAAAAGAGGTGATTTCCTGGTAAGTTCTTCTATTAAAGGAGTTGCGATGAAGGGCGACCTGGAAAAAATAAAAGTGGGACAGCTAATCGGTAAAGCCTTGCAGGATTATAACACCGAGGGAGTTGGTAAAATCAAGGTGATGGTAAATGTTCGATAAGAATCCCTAAAAAAGAAACACATGAAAAATTCAATACTATTAAAAAGTCTGTTCCTCATCATTCTAGCTTTTTGTTTTAAAGAAGCTGATGCGCAATTGGCAAGTGACACACCTCCTCCAGTTTCAAACAAACCGATAGTCAATACTAAGCCAGATTCTGTTAAAGTCAGGGTATTAGCGTCAGAGGCACCAATACTTAATCAGAATAGTCCGAAAACAAATACAGGTAATCCAGGCACCGGAAAGGCGATTTTACAAAGCGAGCGAGTAAATGATGAGAAAAATGCAAAAAAAGACCTTAAAAAGCAGTAGTTCCGGAAAGAGAAAAATAATGTTAATAAGCATTTTGGAAGTAAATGGATTGGTATAACGGAGCTAAAAGTCACAAGATTAAGATAAGCTGACAATTGTATACGTAAAAAGCACCTTTGGACATGGCCCAAAGGTGTTTTTTATTTGGCATTACTTAATAAAGCCCCCGATTTTTTCTGTTTCTATTTGTATTTCAGGATTCCTTCTTTATTTTTAAATGCTAAAGGGGTTCAACAACTATTTGGTTATTTTACCTTCAGTACTAACCTATCAAATAACGTCCATTTATCACCATGATTTTTTCACAGGCAAGTCTCTTCCCGACAGAGTTTTATTTGGTTATTCCCCATGTCATTTTAGCGCACCTTTGTGGTGTTCATTACCTGTTCTGGCAGATACAACCCCGTTATCCACAATATAGTATTCCGGGCAAAATCTTTTGCTGGTTAGCGTTTGCTCTCATTGTCTGGCTGGCTTTCTATGCCCTCCCGATATGGATTATGATATTCGGCCTGGTCTCAAAAGCTTCAGTGCTGGCAGCCAATCAATATATGATAGTATTAGTAGGGCTGTTTTTTGTAGGTTTATTAATGCTGGAATCTTCTATCGTCTATAACCATTTTTTCAAAAAGCGCCTGAACCGGTTTTCGTCAGGCTATTTCGCTTTATCCATATTCATCAGTATCATAGCCTTCATATGCACCTTCGCCATTTTCAGCTTTCTGACAAAAGAGGTAATTCTGACGGAGTTGAGTCATCCGGGGTTTGCAGTAGTCTATTGAGTGATTGAGTGAATGAGTGAATGAGTGATTTAGTGAATGAGTAATTTTGTGATTATTATCTAAGATTATATTTAAAAAATGCTAATCAATTCTATTACGGATATTCAGATGGAAATTATTATATGAGTAAGATAACTCACTTTTATAGCTTAAATTAATCACTCAATCAATCACTCACGTAATCAATCACTAATTCACTCAATCACTAATTCACTCACTCACTAAATCACTAAATCACTCAATCACTAATTCACTCAATTCCCCCACCCCCACCGGAAAGTACATGTCAAAAACTGCCCCCTCTCCCACTTTGCCTGAGGCTTTGATGATGCCTGCGTGGTTTTCAACTATTTTCTTAACAATGGCAAGCCCGATGCCTGTGCCCGGATATTCGTCTTTGCCGTGTAGTCGCTTGAAAACCTGAAAAATAGCATCATTGTATTCAGTTTCAAAGCCAATACCATTGTCTGTAATACTGATATGATAATAATTCAGGGTTTTATCAATAGCCGCGTCATCAATGTCAGCACCAGATACCATTTCGCTATTAATCCAGATATGAGGTGCTTCACCTGCTTTGGAAAACTTCAGAGCATTAGAGAGCAGATTGGTGAATAATTGCTCAAACTGATACTTCACAACAATAAGCACTGGCAGATTGGACGATTCTATTATGGCATTTTTTTGCAGAATCGTTTCTTTCAATTGGTCTTCAACAGCCTCTAAAAGCAGATTCAAATCTAATGCCTCCACATGTTTTTCGGCAGTATTGGCACGCGAATAAGCCAGCAAATCTAGTATCAATTGCTGCATTCGTCGCGACGCACTCTGTAAGCGATTAAAGTAATCCTTGCCTTTATCTGACAGATTATCTTTTTCTATCTCCTGAATACGCGCCGAGAAAGTCTGAATCTTGCGTAGAGGTTCCTGAAGGTCATGGCTGGCAACATAGGCAAACTGGGCGAGTTCATTATTGAGTTTACTCAGTTCATCGTTCGACTCCTCCAGCTCTCTTGTCCTTTGTTTTACCTGCTCTTCCAATTCGGTGGTAAACATCTTCCAGTCGTGTACATCAGTGCTTGTGCCTACCCATGCAATTATATTCCCCTCTTCATCTTTCTGTGGCACAGCCCTGCTCAATTGCCAGCGGTATTTACCGTCATATCTTCTCAGCTGATGTTCGGCTTTAAACAATACCCCCTCGGCCACGTCTTCAATCCAGGCCATACGGTTCGCCTCTCTTTCATCAGGATGCACCAGATTCAACCAGCCATCTTTTCGTAACTGTTCTGCTGTAAGGCCTGAATAGTCATATACCGACTGGTTAAAATAATTCATATTTCCCTGTGCATCACTCGTCCAGATATGTTGAGGTAACGAATCTGCCAATAACCTGAACACCTCTTCTCTTTTCTCCAATTCTTTCTGGTAATTCATTTCGCTCGTCACATCCCTGATCGTCCCCATCATTTTATATGGTTTTCCCTGGGCATCATATAAGACCTTCCCCCTGCCATCCATCCAGTGAATACTCTTATCTTTCCAAATCAATCGTGAAGTATAATGCAGAATACCTGTGCGATATGCATCCTCAAACGCTTTTTTCCGGACGGGCAGGTCATCGGGGTGTAAGTGTGCCACCAGGTCTTCATGAGTCAATACGGCATCCTTCTTATAACCGAATATTTCGAGGTATCTTGGCGAATATTCAATTTCCCTTGTTATCAGGTTAAGCTCCCAGGTGCCCAGATTACTGGCCTCAATCAATATTTTAAGCCTTTCTTCATTTTCTGTAATAAGCCGTTCGTTTAGCTTTTGGGCTGTAATATCTCTGGCAATTTTCGACGCACCTATGGTTTCCCCCTTAGCATTTTTAACAGGCGAAATCGTGAGTGAAATATCAATAATCTGTTTATCTTTTCTGATGCGACGGGTTTCAAAATGCTCAATTCTCTCCCCTTTTTTCAAACGGCTTATGATTTCGTCTTCTTCCTGCAATCGGTCGTCAGGAATCAGTTTTGATATATGCTGCCCTATCATTTCATGGGCTTCATAGCCTAATATCCTTTTTCCGGCATCATTCCAGCTTGTCACGATTCCGTCCAGGTCTTTGCTTAAAATCAAATCATCCGACGACTCGACAATGGCAGCAAACCTCGCCATTTTTTCTTCTGCAACTTTAGTCTCTGTAATATCCTTTACAGTTCCCAATAACCTGACAGGCGTTCCTTCTGTATTATAGAATACCTTGGCACTTGTTTCTAACCATTTTTTTGCCCCATCAGGCATAATAATAAAAAACTGATAATTCAGGAATCCTGACTTCAATGAAGCCTGATACATCTCCTTCCGTACTGATTCATCATTCAGTTTCAGCATTTCGAAGTATTGCTCTAAAGAAATTGAGCCTTCCACGCCAAACATCCTGTTCATAATATCCGACGATAACACCTCGCCGGTAAGTATATTATAATCGTAGATAGCGATATTACTTGCGTCAACTGCCAGCCTCATGCGCTCTTCAAGTTCCTCTACTTTTTTTCGGGCATTTATCTCTTCTGTAATATCATAACCCGATATAACAATTCCAATCGCTTCTGATTTCAGATTCAGCAAGGGTTGAAAAGTGAAATTTGCATAGGCTTCCCGTGGTTTATCATCTTTCTGATTAAACCTGAAATACATTTCCTTGCCTGTATAAGTTACTTTTGTAGAAATTACTTTATCTAAAATATCAAAAAAGCCCTGTCCATTTAATTCAGGCAATGCTTCTGCTAATGTCTTTCCGATTAATTCGCGCTGCCCTACAAAATGCAGAAAGGATGGATTTGCCAGTTCGAAGATATAGTTCGGCCCCTGTAAAACACAAAAAATACCAGAAGCCTGCTTAAAGAAGTTGAATATGACTTGTTGAAAGTCTGATTGTACAGATAGGTTTAAATCATCAGGAATTACTAACGATGATTGAATGCTCATAGTTATAACCAGTTAAAAACTAAAATTCAATGGCCTTTGTTGTATTGACTCTTTGACAAATATATACAATTAAACGCAAAGGGCAAGAGGAAGCGCATGGGGTAAAGGGCTTAGGGCAGAGGGGAATTGAAACCGAAAAAGTAAAAGGGAAAGACTACCGTGGCACGCCGGGCGACGGTCGCCTATACTCGGAAGAAAAAGGGCGCACGACGCTCGCCGTGGCACGGTTAAGCATGGGAGAAAGCCTAGAAATGTAAAATAAAATTGTGGCACGAGCCGGGCGACGGTCGCTTCTAGCTCGCTGTGAAAAGTAGGTAGACTGGTTAGGCAAGGAGAAAACTGAAAAATGTAAAACAGAAAAACAGAAAAATGTAAAAGGTCGCGAAACCCCACGCCCTCTGCCCCATGCCCCATGCTAAAAATAAATAGGCAGGCTCATTTCCCATTCGGAGGTAAATATTTTTCTGACAGTCTCCAAATAGTCATTGTAAGACTCGGGTTTGGTCATGAAGAGGTTAGCGCCTGCACGATAAGCCTTTTCTGCCTGATTTCTATTCTTATCGCTGGTCAAAACCACCGAAAAAGTATTATTCCATTTATTGTCTTTCCTGATTTCTTTCAGGCATTGAATACCACTTTTTTTGGGGATATTCATATCAAGCACCACCACATTAAACATAGGTGATTGCGCAGATTTGAGTTTATCCATTAATTCCTTTCCATCGTTTACGATAGTAAGCGTACCGGGAATACTCATTTCTTCGAGCGCCTCCTGGAATATCTCCTGATATTCAGTATCTCTTTCGGCCAAAACAATATTAAAAGACATATACATACAACAATGTATTTAGTTCTGACAATATAGCTACCATTATAAAGCAAAGCACTCATTTTACCAATCAGAAAAGCTTAGTTCAAAATATCGACAGGGAAAAGAACAAAACTTATATGGGTGTTTTTTGTAAAGGGAGGGATTCTCAATTCTAAATGAGTGTGAGCTACTAATCAACAACGAAAAATAATGCCAAAGTATAAATCACCAAAAAAGCCGTACTTTTTCCTGTTTATACAAAACTAAACGAATAAAATGAAGAATAGTATATATAAATGCCTGAAAACTAAAAACTTAACAGTAAATTAATACATACGAAGAAAGAAAAAAAGCTGTGCGCAGGCGTAGAAATACTGAATAAACCATAGGGTATATACTTTCACAAAGGCCAGGAAAAAGCCGGAAAAAACAAAAAGAGAATGCTCCTCATAGAAACATTCTCTCCTTCATTCTCTCAGTTTACTTCCGTAATAAGCGTCCGGATTTGCGAGGCCATTTCAGGGCTTACGTTTACCTGGTGCGCCTGCAAGGCATGTGCTGCCGCCATGGCAAGCACTTCATCTTCTGTGGCAGCTTCAATCTCACCTTCGCAATCAAAGCCCGCATCACGACATTTAAGTTTTTTCATGGTAATAATGTTTTGGATAATATTTTTTTTGATAATCACTGCGAAGCGGCGGTTAATTCACTCAATCACTAAATCGCTCAATCACTAATTCTTTTAATACACCAGCACCTTGTCACTTTCAGCCACTAGCGCTACCAACACTTTAGGCAGGGCAAATTCAGCGGGTTTACCCTTTAAATCAGCCTCACCTACCCCTCTGGCTTTTGAAGAATTGCCGGATAAATAAAACCGCCCATTCCCTTTTACGATAGCATCGTAGTGTTCACGAAGTTTTCCGGTACCTAAGCCGGTTACTGAATTAAGTATGGGTTCCTGTATCAATTTCACGGCATCACCTGCCAGAAACAGATTAACAGTATGTCCTTCTTCCAGCGCAGTTTTTGCCACTAAAAAAGCCAATGCAACACGAGTAGAATCTTTTGGTCCTTGTGTAACATGAATCAGAAATTTCATGGGTTTGGTATTGGTTTGAGCAGAAATAGAATTGATTGAAACAAACAGGATAATGAGTGTAAAAAGAAAGTTTTTCATGCGTTTTTTGCTTTTGTTTAAGCAAAGTTATGGCAGGCTGCCGCCACAAGACGGTAACAAAAGTTACATAGGCCAAAATAAATTTATTTGAGTTGAATTGAGCCTCTGAACAAGTTCAGCTTGCCCTGTTGTTCGAAGCTTTTCAGAATACGGGAGATTACCACCCGGTTAGTGCCGAGTTCATAGGCGAGATCCTGATGAGAGATAATTATCTTTTTGGAATTATCTTTTCCGGCTTTGTTAAGCAGATAGGCCATTAATCTCTTCTCAATTGAATCAAAGGCGACGCTTTCAAAAGCACCCAGCAGCTCATCATAGCGGCTGCGGAAAGTCATTATCAGAAACTCATTCCATGAGGGATATTTTAATTGCCACTCCCGAGCCATAGCGGTCGGAAACACAAAAATCTCTGAACTATCCGTAGCTACACCATACGATGTACTTGTATTATTAAAATAAGCCGCTGATAGCGACATCATGCAGGTTTGTCCCTCACGTACATAATAGAGCAGAATCTCTTTGTCTTCCTTTTGTTGGAAAACCCGTATTTCACCACTAATCACAATTGGCAGGAAATCAAGATACTGGCCTTCTTTTACGATAGTATCGCCTTTATTTACCTGTAAAAATTTGCCATGATTCAGCATTTCTTCCCGTAGTGCAGGTTCATGAAAAACAGCAGGAAGTTTGGGTAGCAGTTCGCTTTTGAGCATTTGAGTTTCGGCTTAGTGTATTAGTGCTTTCAATTTAATGAAATAATCGTTTAAGCCTCACCAAAACTATTGAAGAATGCTTTTATTTTTATTTATTGGTTGTTAAGAAACTGTTTAAGTTAATACGGTTATGCTCCTTATTCTGCTTTCATTGAAGAAAAACTACAGTGCTAAATCCAGACCGGGCATCATTACATTGTACTTTGTTTATTATATCCCCTCTGTATTGATGCTGATTTTTGCTTTGTTTTTTATGTTTGTTGTATAGAACCGGTTAAAAAATGTATTCCTCTCATCAACATTTTGAAAGAATTATAAATTTACCGTCTCTTAAAAGCATATTTACCGCAATGGTTCTTTCATAAATCAGGCAATGGTTCAGATTTTTTCTTTTGAAATTTGTATCTGGTTCTAAATCTATGAATACGGAACAGAGGCACTAATAAATCGGAAATTGAGTCTACTGCGTATCTCTGGAATGCATCTTGTTTCTCAGTTAGTATAACTTCTTTTGGTTTTCCGTCTATTATACAATGGTTATCAGCAGAAATAAATCCAAATAATATGCTCTTAATTTCTCCTTTCTTGCCATCCGTTTCTTCCTTGCTTATAAATCGATGCACAATTGGCCCAACAATCCATTTTCCATTAGGATCCTTATCCAAATCTTCAGTATTAGGGTCTTGGATTGAAGACATCATGCTTTTATGCTGATGCATTGCATAAGGGTTCCCTTCAAATCTGTTTAAAGTAAATTTGCAATAACTATCTGTTGCTGGCGTAGGATCAATTTTAATATATTCATTTTCTGATTTTTTTCCTGGCATAGTGGCATCAGCTCTGGAAAAAGAATAAATACATCGGAATTCTTTTTTAGGTTCATCATAAAACCATAATCTTACCCTCGCCAGATTACATGCTTCATGCGTTAGAGCTTTGATTAAGACCTTGTATAATTGGTTTCTTTTCTCTGCTTCCAATAATAGTTTAAAAGACCATGGTTTGTTGCTATCAATTGGTTTTAGTTCATTATTAATAAGATTTATAAAAACTTTTGCTCTATTCTTATCATTATCTAAATCAGAACTAGATGTTCTATCAGTTGAATTTGCAATCAAATGAGCAAGTCTTGAAATAGAAGCAGAAATATGTTCAAGAGATCTTTCTTTTTTTAGGAATTTCCCCTTGCGGGACCACGCAACAAGAATAAAAGAATTATACATTCCAACTCTTATTGGTGTTGCAAATATTGACCCTCTTATATTAAATTCAGTTACACCTTTTTGAGAAATTATTTTTTCAGCAACCCCATCTTCAACATCCTCAAAGTATTTTCCCTGTTGGCTTTTCAACAAAAAAGTAGCCAGGCTCTCATCGTCAAAATTATAAAAGAACTCTTCATATTCACCGTTCTTACCTGACCTTTTAACAATTTCCGGATCATAATGGGCAACTAATCTCCCATTTCTATGGTCTATTTCGTAAAACAGGTAAGAAATATCATACCCATTAAGCAAATAAGAACTATCCATTAATTGTTGAAACCTAGCAGCGTTTGACCTTAAATCAGTATCGTATAATGGCCGGTTTCT
>CALRLS020000125.1:0-11718 GCA_943368815.1 Cyanobium sp. NIES-981 | reverse complement strand
AAATAAGGTTTCAATACTTCAAATTCCGGACGGATATCCAAGTGTTCAATATCAAATAGCAAAGAATCATGATATTCCGGGATAGTATATTCAAAACTTATACTGCCATATAGAAATTCGAGTTCATTAATTTGAATCTTTATGGATCTTTCTATAATTGTTTCTTCTGTTTTAACAGTCGTGCCATTGGCCAATATATCTGATGAGAATTCCAATAAGGAACGCTGTTTTTCTAATTTTCTATAGTAAGTGTTCCTCTTTAAAAACATCTGATTGAGGTATTCAATCTTCTGGTCTCTATAATCATAAATTGTCGGGCAAATTTCGGAGCGCTGTACCCTTCCAATATATTGAATCAACTTTCCTTGAAACGAAAATGGATATACAAGAAAGAGGCATTCTGCATTCTGGAGGTCAGAACCTTCACCAAACAATTGTCCTGTGGTTATCAGAACCTGATAATTACCGAGTTTTAAGACACTCCATTTTGATTTCCGGACACTTTCGGAATCTTCACCGCTTAATATGACAGTTTCAAACGATTGTTTTAGGTATTGCTCAATTGTTTCAATATGGTCTTTCCTTTCTGTAAGTATAACGCACTTTCGCCCTTGTTTAAGTTCATGAGTTACATCTTCAAGTATGAGTCTGTTTCTTGCCGAATCGTGAATCAATATTTTTGATAATGTTTCAAAACGGTCTGTCTTCCCATTGAAAGGAACGTTTAAGTCTGTGTTCCTGATGATAATATTTGGATGCTGGGCATTATTTAGTGTATTACTGCTTATTTCAGTAATTACCTCACCAAGATGGATAAATATTAGTTTACCATCATTATATTTTCTAAATGGAGTAGCTGTAAGTCCATAGAGGTATTGTGAATTGAATTTACTGATAGTATTTCGGAACGTTTCTGCCGGAATATGATGACACTCGTCGACGATAAGGAGGCCAAAGCTCTTTGTTATATGGGATATGTCTGTTTTGGAAAGACTTTGAATTGTAGCTACAGTAATTTGTTTACCCAAGGTCGTTTTACCTTGCCCTATTTTCCCAATCTCTTTTTGAGCAATACCAAGAAAAGCCTCTATTCTCTCAATCCATTGAAGAGCCAATTGTTTTCTATGAACTACAATTAGCGCAGGTTGTTGCTTACTTGCAATAATTTTTAAAGCCAGAACTGTTTTACCCGAACCTGGTGGTGCGACAATAATGCCTAAATCTTTCTTTTCAATAGCTTGAAGGCTTTCTTTCTGATAAGAACGCAGTTCTGCCAGAAAAGAAAACAGAACAGGCTTTTGCAAGATTCTTTCATCAGAAAAATGATGTTCAATTTTATTATCTCTGCAAAAGCGGATGAGTTTTCCAACAAATCCTTTCGGTAGATACACGCAATTTCCATCCTCTTCTACAAATCTGAAATACCTATCTGTTCCAAAAGTGTTCTTTCCACTTTTCTTCCTGATGATAAAGGCTGTATTTGAAAAGTTTAATTCCTCTTTAATGTATGAAAATAGGATTGATGGAATAGCACTTTGGTTCAATTGTATATTATTCCGTAAAATGATATTGAGTTTTCCATTACTCTCCTCTGTATTTTTACTAGCAGACAAATTTGCAAAGAGGTATTCAAATTGCTCTGCCGTAGCTCTTTTTATTTTAGTAATGAACTCCCATTGATCTGTATAAGGTGATAATGTGTGCGGATCAAGAAAACATGTATTACCATGTTGCATAGCTAAACCATTGAATGGTAAGGCAATGAGGTTTCCCATTCCCTTTCCCGAAAGATTATTCTGATTTGGAA
The DNA here is from genome assembly GCA_943368815.1 of Cyanobium sp. NIES-981. GTDB lineage: Bacteria > Bacteroidota > Bacteroidia > Cytophagales > Spirosomataceae > Emticicia. Next base: position 9,911 of record CALRLS020000125.1, on the reverse strand, counting down.
ATAACCTGTCAAAACTGCTATTCTTATCAAATGCCGATATTATACCAGATGAGATAAGTAAAGAGAATATAACTGTACGGCTTTTGTAAGCCGGAATAGGCTCTTCAAAGAATATCCACACATGACCACCATTCCCGGAACGGGACCGCTCAATATAGGCAGGGATTCCTATTTCATGGCATTTGCTACTAAACTTCTGTGAGGACAATATCCAATCTGCTTCATCAAAATCGGCGGCAATAAACCAGGAAGAATTGTCTTGTAGTAAGGGGTAAATTCCAATAAGATGCTCTCCTTTAAGGTGCTTAATGATTTGATCATTGGTTAATGCAAGAAATGTTTTATCGGGATAGTCTTTAAAAGACCCTCCCTTTATTTTATGAGTACGATATCGATAAGGGTCAAAAGAATATGCAGGCATATATCCACTTTTATTTTCTTTTTCCCATCTTATAGCAAACACATCATCCCGTCCGTTAAAAAGAGATTTGAATATGGACAGATTTTCAGAGGTAATTTGTATCATTTTGCCGGATTATGGGATATAATTTTAATGTATTAATGGATGGCATTTTTCGTATTCTTCATCCCCATTCTTAAAAAGGACTTTATGTATTTATTAATAAAATTAGAGTAAAATTTTGTTAGAAACTGAATAAAATCAAAGCATTTTACTGGAGTTTGTAGTTTTTTAGAATTTTTTACTAGAGTATGAGTAACTTAAACAGTCATATACGAACACAAAAAAAGGCAGGAAAAAACTTCCCTACCTTTTTATAACTCTCATTTATTTAAATCAAATAGTATCTGTTTCTTCTTCGTAAGCGTCTTCATCAGTATTATATGTCTTTGGTGAAGATTGCTGATTGTTTTCCAAACGATTATTATAGTATCGGTCATTATCATTATAACGACGGTTTCTGTTATCATCTCTCCTGTCATCATAATATCTTCTGTCTCTGTCATCATGATAGTCCCGGTCTCTTCTGTCGTTGTAATAGCTACGGTCTCTGTCACGATAATAGGTGTCATCACTCCAGCGATGGCAATTGCCATTACAATCGTATCCACGGCGGTGATAATGACGCCAACCTCTTCCACCTCCGATAATAATCGGTGGAGGTACTACATATACACGAGGTCTATAACCCCATGAAAAACCGATTACCGGAGGCGGTACAACGATTCGGGGTACAAAAACACGAGGAACAACCCGTACATACGGACGAGGAGCATATCGATACCTGTGTCCACGGCGTTGAGCATTGGTTTCAGTAGCGAAAAGCAAGCAAAACAGAATAAGAATAGCAAAGGCGTTACGTTTCATAATATTGTTCGTTTTTGTTAATGATGCTTTAGCATAGGCAAAGGTTGCATACCTAAAGATTTTTAACAAAGACAAACAAAACCCCGTTTACCCCCTAAGCATTTAAGACTTTTTGAAGCAGAAAGTGTTATAAATAATGACAACGTGCAACTCAATCCTAAATATTCAGCCAGTAAGTCATTTTTAAGATTAAGGCCCTGTTTTTTGGAGACCAGGCATTTACATAATATCTGGTGATATTCTCAGCAAAATAATTATCAGTATAAACAAGAAAGATGTCGCTTACCGGGCGGAACCTCCATTGCAGACGAGAATTGATATTAATATTATTTGTCTGGGTATTATACTGGAAAAAAGTACTGAAAAACAGACTTTTCGATACTGCCAACTCTGCTCTTGGCCCTAATAACCAGTATTTTACACTATTATATGGCGCAGGAAGGTCAATTTTGGTATAATTACAATCAATGGTAAAAATGCCATAAGGCTGAAACCGATAAGCAATGCTGCTTTCCAGTATATTAGCTTTTCCGTTAAAATATTTTCCGGTACTATAATCAAAAGTACCTGAGAGATTATAGCGTTGGCTGCTGGTATAACCTATATTCAGAACTTTCGAACGATAGTCTCCTATAGGTAGTTCCACTACATTTTTATAAGTATCCGGATTGGGGTTATCACTTGCATTGGTAGGATCAAAGCTATCAAATAAATGCGTGAAACTCCATTCGTATGCTATATAGGCTTCATCACCTGCCGGACTGTTAGCAAACAAAAAAATATTTGATTCACTATCCAATAGTTTGCCTTTCAAATCAAATACATCGCTTCCCTCTGTCCCAATACCATAAGCGTTGATATATTTCGCAATAGATGCAGATTTTGGATTTAATACGATATTTGCCGGACGATATATCTGCCATATACCCGTGCGAGGTACAAAACCTATATCGGCACGATAGTTTTCGCCAATCCGTTGAACGCCGAAATTCAGGTCGATATTCGGGTGATGATAACCCATAAAGTGAGCCGCACTACCTGCATCTTTTTTCCCGTCCGGTGAGAAAGACTGATGGTAATACGTTTCAACCTCAAAACGGCTATCTTTTGAATAATAGTTAAACTCTAATCCTCCTACCCTATTGTACCTGCGATAATTTTGTGTTTGCTTTTCACTTAAATTACCGAACAGGTTCTCTTTATCCGTAAAAATAGCGCCAATGGTTGAGCGATTAAATATCTTTCTTTGAACAGTGGCTACTGAATAATTTGCCGCAGGCAAATAAGTATTATTACCAAAATTCACTTTTTTGGTCTGCATATTCATTAAACCAATCCGCCATTTATCGTTGAGTTTTCCGCTCAGGCGAGCCCCTGCCAGAATAGGTACCTGCTGATTCAAACCAGTATTTGGATTACGGGTAATACCAATGCGACGAGAGAAGAAAGGACGGGTATCAGGGAAACCGAATGTGCCAAAGAGGTCGTTGTTCTCTAAGAAGAACTGTCGTCTTTCAGGGAAGAACAATTCAAATCGACTCAGGTTAGTTACCTGCTTATCCACTTCTACCTGCGAAAAGTCAGGATTAACTGTTAAATCTAAATTCAATGAAGGTGTAACCGCTACTTTAGCATCCAGACCAATGCCCTTTGGATAGGCTGAATTAGAACCTAAAGGACTTAAATCCTCTTCATTTCTTGGAAAATCCTTTTGAGTAGCTAATGATAAATAAGGAATCAAAGACACATTGGCACCGGGTTTAGGAGGGTTTTCATCCCAAATCATTAAACCTGTAAACGCTAAATTAGCAGGTGCAAAATTACGTGGAACAGGTCTCCAGCTTGAGCGTTCATTTTTTTTCAATACATTTCTTGTAAAATTTACCCGCCAGGTATTCTGATTATCGGCTACTTTGTAACGAAGCGTTTTGAATGGGATTGCCATTTCGACTGTCCAATAATCATCATAATTTTTAACCTGCGAGTACCATTTATTGTCCCAGTAATTCGAGACCTCTCCTCCATTATAAATTAAGCCCTCTCGCTGCACTCCATAAGGATTTACAACAAACTGAAAGGCATTCAGGCGGTCTTTAAATGTATCTAAATTCACTATAAACACATCGCTTGTACCTTGCTCAAAATCTCTTTTTAATGAAGCTATGGTATAGGTGGTTCGGGGCTGATAACAAATAGCACCCACATACAGGAAATTATCGTCAAAGGCTATGCGAACCTCTGTCTGTAACTGAGCAAATGACGTATCATAAGGACGACCGAGAAAAAAATCTTTGGCAATATCGGCGGTCTTCCAGATTTCGTCTTCTAAGAGACCATCTAACTTGATCGGAACGGCAGATTTTTTAATGTGGATACTGTACTTTTCTTCGTTTGAGGTTTTGTTGTCTTGTGCTGATAGGCTACTCATTGCACATAAGATTGCTCCTATGGCAGTGTAAAGTTTTTTCATAAAAAATTAGTAATACGGATAGTATTTGATATACATGAGGAGCGCTAAAAAAGTTGCAATTCTTGCAGAAATATTATGAAACCACGTTTATAGGAGTGCCTTTTTGATAGGCCAGGATATTCTCTATAGTGCCTTTTAACAATAATTTGCGTGCCTCAACTCCAGCCCAGGCAATATGTGGTGTCACGATACAATTTTCGGCCTTTAAAAGCGGGTTATCCTGTGCCGGAGGTTCAGAAGAAAGTACATCCAGGCCAGCCCCGGCAATTATGCCTGAGTTGAGTGCCTCTGCTAAATCAACTTCATTGATTAAGCCCCCACGGGAGGTATTGATTAATATAGCAGATTGTTTCATCAGCGCTATTGATTCTTTATTTATAAAGCCCTGATTATCGACAGTCAGCGGACAATGTAAGCTTATAAAATCACTTTCTTTGAGCAATCGCTCTATTTCACACAATTCTACACCTTCCATTCCGCCGTTGCTAAGATCTCTTTTGTTGGCCAGAATCTTCATTCCATAGCCTAAGCCGATATTCGCTACTTTTTTTCCGATATCGCCTAAGCCGATAATACCTAATGTTTTACCCTCTAATTCAACCAAAGGGGCTAAATAAAAACACCAGTCAGCAGATGATGGCCATGTCTGAGCAATATTTTCAGAATGTTGCGCTACCCGATTGGTAAAACTCAGAATCAAAGAGAAGGTCAATTGTGCTACTGATGCCGAACTATAACCCCGTACATTGGTAACTATTACCCCATGTTCTTTAGCGGCTGTTATATCAATAATATTATAGCCCGTAGCAGTAACTCCGATATATTTCAGATTGGGTAACTGACTAATAATCTCACGGTTCAACGGGCATTTATTGGTTAATATGACCTCAGCATCTTTGGCACGTTCCACAATCTCTTCTTTGGGTGTTCGGTCATATAATGTTAGGTCCCCTAAGGCATGAAGTATAGATAGGTCTAAATCTCCGAGGGCATTAACGGTATAAGCGTCAAGGTAAACGATTTTCATTGATAAGATTTATTTTTAGTATATATGATTGAAAAAGGTAAGTCAAAATAGCAAAAGAATGTTCCGTTTAATAAAAAGAGGTCAGTCGTTTTCTTAAACAGATTCTTATATAGTATCTTTGGATAAAGTAAACCAATATTCAGATGAAGCTATAGATATATTATGGAATAATATGTACCGAACAGAAAATGAACTTTTCAAATCACATCGTCAAAACATTTATCTCACAGATAAATATATAAATAATAGAAAATTTACGCTTCAGGAAATCGGAAATTTTATTCCGAGTCTTTTACATATTAATAATGTGGCTGATTTAAAAACTATCTACGTAAACGATTATTATGAGAACTGGCTGAAATGAATATATGCGATATTCAAATGGAAGGAGATAATTTTCTTTTAGATAGACTACACCCGAATTTTTAAAGAAAGTAATACCTCAATTTATCATTTTCAAGACGATCACAACATCTTTTGGGCATTTCAGCAAGCAAAAATATATCTATTCCGTATGAAGACCTTTTAACTACCAGTAAAGTATTAGTAAAAGAACAATCGTTTTTCAATATTTATATTCCTATAAAATCAATGGGAATTATTACCACAAAAATAGAGAAAGTACTTGAACAAGAGAATTTCTTTAGACAGAATTACGATAGATTTTTAACTCTTTCCTCAAAAGTGCTATGAACCAGTTATAAAACTTTCAAGAGCCTTATTAAATTCATATGGTTTTTCCATCATTGGGGCATGACCGCATTGAGAGAGATATATCAGCCGGGCATCGGGCAGCATTCTTTGAAAATCTTCTGCAACATTTGGTGGCGTTATGTGGTCTTCCCTGCCCCAAATAAGCAATACAGGCAGTTTTATTTGTGGCAGCAAATCTGTTACATAACTGTTTTGGGTTTTCTTTGAGGTCTTTATTATCCTAAGACACTTCCTGTTATCGCCAACAATTTCAAACACGGCATCTACCAGTTCATCAGTAGCAATTGCTGGGTCATAAAAAGTATTGGCTACGTGTTCACGGATAAAAGATTTGCTATGACGCTTTGGAAAACTTCCCAAAGTTTGTTTTTCATACAAACCCGAACTACCTGTTAATACCAATGAACGGACATTTGCCAAATTACGATGAGTATAAAGAATGGCAACGTGTCCACCTAAAGAGTTCCCAACAAGGATCACATTTTTCAATCCTGCATTATCAATATATGTGTTCAGAAAATTTACTAAATACTCCAAGTTATCTTCCTTGTGTTCGTCCAGTATAGGCAGTAACGGTATGTATATATTGTGGTTTGAACCAAAATGGTCGATAACACCATTCCAGTTACTTAAACTACCAAACAATCCGTGTAATAAAATAATATTTTGTTTCATCTTTTTATAATAAGGCAAATAATTTAAGCTTTCAAAACGGAAAGGCAAATGTTCATAATGTTATCAAATATCCTTTCGCTTGCATCAAGTTTTACATTTACACGTAAGCCACTCATTGCATTGAGCACAAACTTGGCCAACGAACGTGCCGTATGTGTGGTGGTGAAAACTCCTTGTTCCTGTCCTTTCTTTATGGCTTTGTAAAATGCATTTTCTGTATCTATCATTATTTTTTTTGCTATTGCAGTAACTTCCGAATCTGTAGGAGCCATTTCAATGGCAGTGTTTATCCAAAAGCAACCTTTTGTACGATTTAAATCAAAAGTTTCTCTTTTTATAAAATCAAATAAATTTCTGATATACGCCTCAGCATCAGTTATGTTATTTGCACCTTCTATTGCAGGCTCTATCCACTCCTTTCGATATTGCAAAAGAGCTTTTACAAATAGCGAATGTTTGTCGCCATAAGTATCATATAAACTTGAACGGCTTATACCTAAGCAGTCCACCAAATCTTGTGCAGACGTAGCATTGTAGCCTTTTAGCCAAAACAAATTCATTGCTTTGTCTAATACCTCTATCTCGTCAAAAGCTTTCTTCCCAGCCATAAAAATTATTTAAATTGTTTTATTGACTTTTCGTTGTTTCACAAATTGATAAACAGACCCTATAACAAACAGAATGAACAGCACAAGTATTGTTTTGGTAATTAAAGGGTCTTTAATATCTTTTGCCAAAGGGTGTCCCAAAGGAATACGAGTAAATGTTTCATTGACAGTTGGAAGCAACGACAAAAAAAAACTGAAAGACAGAAAAAAGTTTTCAAAATAGCGGGCTTTGTTATTACCGTCCTTTTTAGCAGAAAGATAAAAAGCCACTACAACCAACAGAAAAATAAATATTGAAATGGCATGTCCTGGATTAAAGCCACCATTTTTAGAAATGCCTAATGCAGTTAATGCAGTAATGACTGTACCATATAAATATATTTTTCCTGGTATTTGTGTCAATTTGATTTTACCATATCGTACTAACGATACGATTGCGGCTACAATGGCAAGAATACCAATGGCGGTATGAAATATGCCTAAATTAGTTAGTCCCATTTATTTACTTTTTTCGTTAAAAATTTTTATTGTGCAAATCTAGCATCTTGGAATGCACATTCCAAGATAAATTTTGCAAATTTTGAAAAATGAGGCAAGCCTCTCCAAAGAATGAAAAAAACGCTACTTGTTACATTGGTTTATTTGCAAGTTGAGCAGACGGAATAACAATTAGCATTTGTAATTCTGTTTTAGCTTTTGTTCGGGTGGGAAGTGCATTGCTGTACTTTTGTATTTATCTTCAACTTTTGTCTTTTAATCTAGCTGTAATTGCAGGCCGACCGAATTCTATCTCACCGCCTGAAAGCCCTTAACGTTAGAGAGTTTATTTAGGCAAAATAATTTAAAAATGACTGCCTTGTACCCTCATGTTTTCTGATGGGCAAGAAAAAACGGTACCTGCGAAGATACAAGTAGTTTCGCTGTAAGTACTACCATTACTACATCTTACACACTTACCTCTGTTGCCAAAGTTTGCGGCTATGGAAGTGTAAGTGGAAACTCTTTAGTTACACTTTTACAATGCGCGCCAAGTCTTAATTTAGTGAGTCCAAGAAATAACATAGCCATTGGAATATCTGAGAGAAAGGCATCCACGGTTAATGGAGTAATCAACGCAAGTAGTCAATTAACAGGCGTTGGAACAAGAGGTTTGTATTCGTGAAAAGTTATCATATTGAATCTCGGACTTAAAGCAGAGAATGGAACTGTTTTTACTGCTGAAATAGGTGGGTGTAATTAATGTCAAGCAAAAACAAATATCAGAATGAGAATCATGATATTGACTCATTCTGCTATTTTGATATAAATTAATGTGAAGCATTTGTTTTAATAGAAGCAATAAGTGGTTAATGCCCCTATAAAGTATGGATAAATCTAAATCCGTGGTTATTGACGGTATGGGCATCAAGGTAAACTATTTTCATTGTGGTTGTTGCGTTGTTGATGAAATATTAAGGCTTTACGCCTTCATCGGTAAGAAACTGCCCGATATTAAAAACTTCATTATCTAATAATTCAATTTCCTGATTCCAGTCTTTCGTAATCCAATCCTGATCTTTTACTGCTATCATTACTTTTTGATGTTTAGTAAAAATTCAGAAGACTTTCTCTACGCCAAAATCAAGTAACTTGTGTGTTTTTGTAAAAACATAACCAAAATCCTTTTCATCAGATAAATCTACTCTAATATCAATTTCTAAGGCTACTTTAGGAGCTACGTCAATAAAATAATTAGTGACTAATTTAGGTATGATAAGTTGCGTTTCGTGAAAAATAAAGATGTCACATGAAATAATATTGTTATTGTTAATAGAGATACCTACTCTATTTGTTAAGAAATAATATTCTCCAGCTTTAGCACTTGAATAGAGAATCCCTAGTAAATAGCTTATAACAAATGCTTGCAAACCACTTATACCTCTGACTTCCTCAATTTGTTTCCTTTTATATAAAACCTCCTTATAGCCTTTATAATAAAAAGATTTGCCATCGATTTTCTCAAAAAGAAGATTCTCCAGTATTTTATTTCTTTTTTGAGGAGATTTTATTTCTGTAAACATTTTACAAATAAATTTACCATCTAAAATAGCTAATAAAATTCCTTGCGCAAAAACTATTTTACTCCAATAACTTAATTATATCATCTTTTGACAATGCTTTCACAAAGGTTTCTTCATTAGTAATCAAATTGTCGAATAACTTTCTTTTGTTCCGTTGTAATGCCAGAATTTTCTCTTCTACTGAATTGCGGGTGATGAATTTATAAGTGAAAACAGTATTCTGCTGACCAATTCTATGAGCTCTGTCTACCGCTTGTGCCTCAATAGCCGGGTTCCACCATGGGTCTAATAAGAAAACATATTCGGCGGCTGTGAGGTTAAGCCCTAAACCCCCGGCTTTCAACGAAATCAGAAATATCTTAATGCTTTTATCATTCTGAAAGCGCTCAACCTGCTCTTGTCGGTTAACAGTTGAACCATCCAGATAACAATAAGGAATATTGTTTTCATCCAGATACCGTCTGAAAATCGCCAGGTGTTTCACAAACTGACTGAATACGAGCACCTTGTGGTCTTCTTCAATAATCGTTTCTATTTTCTGAAAAACTTCCTCGTCTTTACCCGAGCTCCCCTCATAGTCCTCATCAACCATTAAAGGATTATTCGCCAATTGTCTGAGCTTGGTTAAACCCTGCAAAACCACCATCTGAGACTTAGCCAGACCATCCTGTTCAATCTGGTCTAAAATGATATTCCGGTAGTATGACTTCGCTTCTTCATAGGTTTTTTCCTGCTCCTCGGTCATATCACAATAATGCACACTTTCTACCTTAGGGGGTAGTTCGGTTGCTACCTGCGATTTATGCCTGCGGAGCATAAATGGTTTTATCAGGCTATATAAATGTTTCGTTTGTTTTTCATCCTGATGTTTTTCTATAGGAATCTGATATTCGTTCTTGAAAAAACTCTGGGTACCCAAAAGTCCCGGATTGATGAATGTCATCTGTGTCCATAAGTCCATCGTGCTGTTTTCTAAAGGTGTACCTGTCAGAATTAAACGATTGGCGCTATTCAATTGCATTACAGCCTT
>CALRLS020000124.1:0-11767 GCA_943368815.1 Cyanobium sp. NIES-981 | reverse complement strand
AGTATCCTGGTTTAGTGTAATACTGCCAGAGCCGGAAGCAACACCGTTAATATAAAAAGTTATTGTTCCTCCACTATAGGTAACGGCTACGTGAGTCCAGGTGTTTTGTGGAACAGGGTCATTAGAATAAATCCATTTATGTGGGTTTTTCTGGTAAAATCCCATTTTATTAGTATTGCCAAGAAGATGGGCGTTAGCATTTAGCGACCACAAAAAATCATAGTCACCTTTGTCAATAATTGCACTATTCATGCCTGAATAGTATACCCAAGCTTCCATCGTAAAAGTAGACCCAAGATTAATACTATTGCTGTGGGGAACGGTTATATACTGGCTGTTTTCTTTAGAAAACACCGTACCTCTGTTTACTTGTGTATTCGCATTTAAAGTAACTGATTGTCCGGCACATACTAATGGAGCTGTTGTGCTTGTAATAGCCGCACCTTGCGGACAAACAGTATAGTTGACAGAATTGCTGCAACCACGATTATCTGTTATGGTAAAGGTGTGAAAACCTGCGGCCAATTGGCGTGTGCCTGTTCCTGTTAAAGGTGGAGTTCCTCCGGTAGCAGTTACTTCGATTGTGGCTAAGTCGCCTTCAACTGTAATATTGCTCAAAGCATTTGGAGTAATAATAATTGTGGGATTAACCTCTACAGTAGCAGAAGCCGGTGGTCCAGGATTTTGCAGTACATTATTCTTATCATAAATTTCGACCGAATAATCTCCTCCGGATAATCCTGTCATTTCAGTTACATAACTATATTTGCTTTCAAAATGAATTAATGAGCCCAAGCTTGTACCCACTAATTGCCCGTTTTTATACCATTTGTAGGTAAAAGGTTCTCGATTGGTAATGCGGTCTACTGAATAAGGGAAAATAACCATTGCTTTACCTTCAGTATCTCGACAAACACTTGAACCTCTCATAACATAAGGTCTCTCTGCTGTTTCAATAATAATCGCCCCTGCTCCAATGTTAAAACCAAGCGAAGAAACAACTAATGGCTCAGAACCTGCCGAATAAGAACGACCTCCCCAACTTCTTTGCTCTGAGTTATCAGTGTTATTCCCTCCAAATCCTCCGGTATATCCCCCACCGCCCCCGCTACCACCATATGCAGTTTCACTATCGCCTGAAGAAAAAGTATTTAATGCGCCGCCGCCGCCGCCGCCATAGCCCCCACCTCCAGGCGTAAATCTATTGAAAGGATTTTGATAAAAAGGAATACTATGCCCGCAACAACCACCGCTCGCCCCAAAACCACCACCTCCTCCGGTTACCACAATATACCTTTGAGTGTAGAAAATTGAGCTGTTCCATACGTCAGCAACAGCACTGCCACCTGCGCTAAAGGCTCCACCTCCACTACTTCCACGATTACCATTTTCAATTAACCCTTTTCCCTGGCCGTCGCCAGGCCCTTCAAAAATTCTGTAGCCATCTCCACCCGAATGTTTCGGGCCTGCACCTCCACCGCCTCCGGCAATCATTAAAGGCGATGAAGCATTTAAAAGACGAAAGCCGGTTCCGCCGCCGCCGCCACCACCGCCCCCTCTAGTCTGGCCAGGGGAAGGAGGACTGTTCGATGAAGTCCACGAATCCCAACCCGTATCTCCTGGTGCACCAAGAGAATATTCGATAGTAGTACCAGCTGAAAAATAAAAAACACCTTCTTCAATGGCACCACGGCCTCCTGCAAAGGTTACTCCTAAAACGCTCCCATCATTTATCCATGCATCTCCTCCGGATGCACCTTTTACAGTTATTTTATAATAACCAGCTTCTGTAAAAGTAAAAGAACCATTATGGGCATTTCGACCGCTTGTGCCTGAATTGGGGTTTGTGATATTTAGAAGTGTAGTTTGCGCTTGTATAGAATGAATTGACAAAGCAATAAGCCACAATACAAACAGAAGTTTAGAAAGCAAACAAAATAAACAATAGCTGAAATAATTGGCCTCATTTGATCTAAGGTAATTTCCCTCAAAAAACTGTTTTTGCAGGATATGTATTTTCATGGTTTTCAAGGAATTTTGATATTGGAAAAATCTGAAATAATTACTTTTAGTTGTATTTAAAAAATCCCGATTACTAAAATGAAGAGAATTAATCTTTTCTTAAAAGCTACTATAGTCTATTTTGGTTGTTGAACCTGAAGTAAAGTCGTATGCTGTTCCTGCATTGGCTGTGTAATCCCACCATCCAAATAGTTTAGCTTGTATAGTATAGTTATCTGTTATCATATTGCTACCCCCATTATCTCCCATAGAATAAACCAATATTTTCATATTTTTAAATTTATATGAAAAATAAGGCGAGCTTGCTCCCTTTCTAAATACCTTTATCTCTAACACAATAGTGTTGACACCATTTCCTTTACCATCATAAAATAATTTTATAAGTCCAATAGTGTTGGCATCTTTGGGTTTCGACAACTGAAAAACATTTGAACTTGCCAGTTCTGAATTGATACCGCTGAGACTAATACTTCCCAAACTATAAGTCCCAACTGTTAGGAAAGAAAAACCACTAACAACAGTATATGTCGTTGAATCTCCGAAGCTAGTGCCAGAAACCGCTGTACTACTCATCATCCTCCAATTACTGCCATCATGAAAGGCAGGTGTTTTTGATTCTTTGTTATAAATAAGTATGCCTTCCTGTGGGCTATTAACATCGGCAGGTTTATTAATTCGGGGAAGGAACATGCCTTTGGTCTGGCTTTTAAGATTCAGTTCGGCATTTATTGATGACGGATTAATTTCTATCTGGGCATAAGCCATACCTGTATATAAAAACAATGTAATGTGAAGCAATTTTTTCATTTGGGTCAATTAGTTAAGACGATTAAAGATTAAAAAATATGGTTAATGTGAAGGAATACATTCCTCAGTTTCAAACTTTAAATATTATTCAGCTTTGGGATAGGCTCTTTATATGAAGCCTTAATAATCGATGTCTGGTCATAGTAAGTCATGATGCGGTCTATCATCTTTGTTTTACTAAAATGCAAATTGAAGTGCATCTTGACTATTATATTTATAGTAGTAAATGATATTTTATTTGTAAAATCAGCTACGACTTTGATACCCGGGTTTTCATCGCCTTTTGGTTTTATGTTTGTATTAACAGGCAGGTAATTGGCATCCTCAATTTTCATTGATTTGATGCCCGATTCTTTCTTGTAGTTTTTCAAATAGTCAATCAGCGCTGTTTTTCCTGAAATCTTTTTTCCATCCGGAAATTCATATTCCACGTCTTCAGTAAGCATCGAGCCAAAAGATTCAAACTCATCGCTTGCCCATAAGTCCAGAGATTTTTCTGCTAATACAATGTAATCGGAGGTAGCTATTTTGTAATTCTCATCAGCTAATGTGGCGGTTTGTTCAGAAGTGCAAGCCGTATTCAAAAAGAACGCTATTGAAGTGAGGCTTATCAATACGGGTTTGCAGATAACAACAATCTTTTTCATGTACAGGTTTTAGGGAATATTATCCTGCAATTCATCATCTGCAAGACCTGTACAAAGGTAGAATGGGGTGGTTTATTAGTGTTTGCCTATTTGACCAATTACTTAGTTTATTTGGTCAATGCTTAGTTTATTGTTGCAAAACGTTGCTTTCTCTTCATTAATCCAGAAAAAATCATTATTCTGCTAATTCAATAATACAATTTGCGCAATAAATATTTTGGGCATATATCAAATCAAATCTGACTTCTGCAAAGGTCAGAGGTAATAAAAGAACTTTTAATTCTGAGAAGAAATTATTGAGGATATACTATTGGTTCGCCAAGACCAAACTTCTGTAGCAATGCTTCGAATCTTTTATCACCGTGAAGAAAATTAAGCGTGGGTAACACTTTCATATCAGAAGGAATAGAACCGGTTTCTGCTCTTTTTTCAAGATAACGTAATGTATTTTCCCTGTCTTCAAATGATGCATAAATCATTGCTTTAATACTATAATTTTCGGGTATGTCAGCTAAAGATTTAAGAAAATCTTCCACTTCTTTTCGCTGTCCCAGTTTTACCTGGCAGTAAACTGAAGTATTTTTGATTATTCTTACTTTAGGATTGAGTTCAGAGGCTTTATTAAAATACATTAAAGCCAAAGAATACTCTTTTTTTATCATATGATAAACTCCTGTTGACGAATTAAAGGTCCATGAGTCATTAAAAAGTAGTTCTCCTGCTATAATGCTTTTTTCAGCGAGTTCAGGCTTATTGCCATAAACACAATTGAGAATATGCCCGGCGGAAATAACCGGATGGAGAGGATCTAAAGTGGTAGCTTTCGTACTATATTCAATAGCCTTGTCTAATCTTCCGGTTATTCTTAACATAAGGCTATACCAATAATTTACCAGCGCATTATTAGGTTCATATTTTATGGCCGAGAGATAAGTAGCATTGGCTTCTTTCCAATTGTTCCGGTCTTTGAATATATTACCAAGGGTAGCATAGGCAATGGCATTTGTATAGTCGATTCTAATAGCAGTTTTTGCATTTTGCTCCGATAAAGCCAGGGAAGTCGATACAACTGTATAAGCGCCATCGGCCAATAAAAAATACGCATTTGCCTTTTCGGCATAAGCATCGGCAAAAGTGGAATCAAGTTCAATGGCCTTATTGAATTTTGCTATAGCGCCCTCCAGTCTTTCTTTGTCTCTGTAATGCATTAATTTACGTCCTTGTAAATAGGCATTAAATGCAGGCAGACTAGTTTGGGGAGCTCTTTTTAATTTCTCTTTGAATCCGTTATCTAATTTATTACTCAATTCAAACGCTATTTTTTCAGAAGCCTCATCAAGGAAAACAAATATCTTTTTTGTATTACCATTATACTTTTTTACCCATATTACACTATTGTCTTTTCCATTATACAATTTAATGTTAATAGTCAATAAAGAGTCATTCTGTAAAACATCTCCTTTAAGAATATAACTTACAGCAAGTTCGTTTGCAATATGAGAGATACTTTTCTTTGAATTACGATACTCATTTGAAGAAAAATTAGAAATAACCTTGAATTCACTTGCGGAGGCAAGTGCAGATCGTATCTGATCAGTAATACCCTCGCTGAAATAGGCATTTGTTGAATCTCCTAAATTTACGAATGGTAAAACTGCAATAGCATTGGCATTGATATCAATGCCTATTAAATCAGTTTTTGATTGGTCAGATACTTTTTGCCGGATATAAACAATGAGTATTACCATCAATAATACAACAGCTATATAGTACAGGTATTTTACTTGTCTTTTGGGTGCAACAGGATTTTCAATATCCGGTGCTTCAAAAGACACATGAGAAGGTTCTTCATTTTCATGCTGTTTTCTCCTGAATTCGGTCGGGCTGATTCCGTATTCATTGATAAAGTATTTACTGAAATTCTGAGGGCTATCAATACCTACTTTAGATGAGACGTCAACGATTTTAAGCTCATTATCTTTAAGCAATTCTTTTGCCTTATGCAGCTTTTTTTTTCGGATATATAGTGAAGTAGAAAGCTTAAATTGCTCCTTTAGAATACGATGCAATTGTGAGCGGCTGATACCTATTTCAAGACATGCGCTTTCGATAGAAAAAGTGGGGTTTTCAAAATTCTCTTCGATTATTCTGTCAAACTTCTGCATTAATAGTTCATCGGCTTTCGTCATATTCAGCTAAGGCATCAAAGTATTCAAGAGTAATTTAAAACCTGGAAAAAATCTTTATAAAAATACAAAAATTCGTACAACAAACCTCCTCAAAATTATTTTTTGATATAAACACACAATTTCAATTAAAAAATAAAGAAACCGGGAAAGCAAGAATCTATTTCAATAGTGTTGAAGCATTTAATAAACCTGCTTTTTGAAGAATTTTATCGAACCTCGAATCATTATGAAGAAATCTGAATAAAGGAGTGACTTTTAATGAATTTGGAATATTATTAGCTTCAGCAGCCATTTCAAGGTATTTCAGGCATTTTTCCTTATCTCCAAGTCCTGCATAAATAACACTGAAATTCTTATAATTTTCAGGAGACGCAGTCAGGGTTTTCAAAAATGTAAGTACAGATCTTGTTTGTCCGAGTTTCGCCTGACTATAGTTTATCATAGTTTCATAATAAATCGCCTTCGGACTCAAGCTAAGACATATATTAAACTCATTTAATGCCCCTGCGTAATTCTGACGAGTGACAAAATAAAATGCCTTTGCATTATGAAACAAATGAGCGTCTTTAAATAACAGTTCCCCTTCTTTAATAGCTCTTTCAGCAAGCGAGAATTTACCTGCATAGGCGCATCCTATAATATGTCCGCCGTAAATGTTTACAGAAAGAGGATCGAGTGCTACTGCTTTTAAACTGTACTTAACAGCCTCTTCCAAAAGTCCGATTGCACGAACGGTTAAGCTATACCAATAATTTATCTGGGCATCATTCGGACTGAATTTCAAGGCAATCTGAAAAGTAGTAACCGCTTGCTCCCATTTATTCTGTGCTTTATAAATATTACCAAGAATAGCGTAAGCTCTGCCATTTTCAGAGTCTAGCCTTATGGCTGTTAAAGCATTTCTTTCAGCTAGTCTAATGGCAGTCTGTCCATCCATGAACTGGTCCTCTCCTAATAAAAAATAAGCCAGTGCAATACTGGTATAAGCATCTGCAAATCCTGAGTCCAGTTTAATCGCATTTCTTGTTTTTATGATGCTGGCTTCCACTTTCTCCTGAACTCGGGTCTGCAATAATTGTTGGCCTAGCATATATTCATTATAAGCTTCCAGATTCCTGGTTGGAATCTTATTCAATTTATCGATCTGACCGCTACTCAATTTCTGATTCAACTCACCTACTACTGATTTCGCTACTATATTCAAATAGGTAAATATATTCTTATCATCGCCTTCAAACTTCCTTGTCCATATCACCTTGTCTTCTTCTGCATCAATCAATTTAATAGTAACTCTAATCTGCTTATCTACTTGTAAAATTGCTCCTTCCATCAGGTATTTTACATGCAACTCATTGGCAATTTGCCGTATTTGTTTCTTCGTATTCAAATAACGATTAGATGAAGTGGTCGAAATAACTTTTATACTATAAATCTGAGCCAGTGAATGATGAATCTGTTCCATCACTCCCTCTGTGAGAACAGCATTTTCAGGAGTACCTAAATTTTTAAAAGGTAGAATAGCGATAGCATTCTCATAATTACCAATGGGAATATTGAAACCTGCTTCATCAGCTTCACCTTTTGAATTCTTTTGCCGTAAAAAAATACCTGTTACAATCAGTACTAGAATGCACAATCCGACTCCGGAATAAATATATCTTCGGCGGTTTTTTGGAAGGGTCTGATTTCCTTGTATATGATTATCAGAAGCAATAAACAGAACAGGCTCAATTTCTTTATCCGGCTGATTCCTACGAAATTCTGTGGGGTTAACTCCGAATTCCTGAGTAAAATACTTACTGAAATTCTGTGGACTGTCAATACCTATTTTATAGGATATTTCGGCAATTTTAAGTTCACTGTCTGTCAATAAGTCTTTCGCTTTGAGTAACCTTCTTCTGCGGATATATAATGAAGTGGAGAGATTGAACTGTTCTTTCAGAACGCGGTATAACTGAGACTTGCTGATGCCTAATTCACGACAAATGTCGTCAGTAGAGAACGATGAATTTTCAAAATTACTTTCAAGAATGTGGTCCAGCCTCTCAATTAACACTTTTTCGGCATTCGTCATAATTCACTTCTGGCAATAAAGTCATTTACTGTTAAGCTGAAACCTTTAACAGCATATACAAAAATAAATAAATTTGTTGAATATGAAGCAAATTCCACTTAAATCTTAATAAAACAAGAGGAATTTAACCTCAATCTTCAAACATACAGAAAGTCAACCTTATAAGTAATAAATAGGCCCATTATCATAGGCCAGAGCGCTGATATAATCTGCCCCATAAAAAAATAGCCGCTGACAATATCAACGGCTATTAAGCATCTATTCTTTCATTTAGCTATTATTAATCAATCTCTAATGCACCATTCCCGACATTCTCAAAGACTATCTCTCCATCCTTATCCAGTTCCATCATAATCACTGAATCCTTCTGCACTTTTCCGGCCAGAATATCTTTTGAAAGTTCGTTCAGAATCTTGCGTTGCAATACTCTTTTCAAAGGTCTGGCACCAAAACTCGGATCATATCCTTCTTCACTTAGTTTGGCCAATACCTCATCGCTGGCCTCTAAGGTAATACCCTGTTCGGCTACACGAGCCTGAATCTGTTTGAACTGGATACTGATAATTTTATGCAAATTATCTCTGGTTAAAGGCTCAAACAATACAATTTCATCAATACGATTCAGAAATTCCGGTCTTACAAAGGCTTTCAATTGGTCTAAAACTGCATTTTTTGTTTCTTCCAATATTAAATGATAATTCCATCCTTCGTTTTGAGCAAACTTCTCCTGAATAATATTACTACCCATGTTCGAGGTCATGATAATAATCGTATTCTTAAAGTTAGCTGTACGCCCCTTATTATCAGTCAGGCGACCTTCATCCAGCACCTGCAATAAAATATTCCAAACGTCTGGGTGAGCCTTTTCTATTTCGTCCAGCAATACAACGCTGTATGGTTTTCGACGAATAGCCTCAGTCAATTGTCCTCCTTCATCATACCCCACGTATCCCGGAGGGGCTCCCACCAAACGGCTTACAGCATGACGCTCCTGGTATTCACTCATATCTATTCTGACCAGTGCATTATCATCATTAAATAGATATTCTGCGAGCGCTTTTGCCAATTCTGTTTTACCTACACCTGTAGGCCCTAAAAATAAGAAACTACCAATCGGACGCTTAGGATCTTGTAAGCCTGCCCGTGAACGACGCACAGCATCGGCCACTAATGTGATGGCCTCATCCTGCCCTGCTACCCGGTTATGTAGCTCTTTTTCAAGATGTAATAATTTATCACGTTCGCTTTGCAGCATTTTAGCTACCGGAATTCCGGTCCATTTCGCTACTATTTCAGCAATATTTTCAGCAGATACCTCCTCATTCAATAGCGTTGCTTCTGTATTATCTGCCTGTTTCTGAATAGCACTTAGTTTATTATTGGCTTCTATCAACTTACCATAACGTATCTCTGCTACTTTCCCGTAATCACCGGCACGCTCGGCTTGATCGGCCTCCAGTTTCAACTGTTCAATTTGTTCTTTCAAAGAGCGCAATTCATTAATTGAGCCTTTCTCATTTTCCCACTTCGCTTTCAATTCATTACGTCTCTCACTGAAGTCGGCAATTTCTTTATTCAGAATGCTTTCTTTGTCTTTGTTATTTTCACGACGAATCGCCTCACGTTCAATCTCCAACTGCATAATCTTACGATTCATTTCGTCTAACTCTTCCGGCATTGAGTCCATTTCCAGACGTAGTTTAGAAGCGGCTTCATCCATTAAGTCAATGGCTTTATCCGGCAAAAATCGATCTGAAATATACCTGTCTGATAATTCAACAGCAGCAATAACGGCATCGTCCTGAATACGTACCCCATGGTGTAATTCATATTTTTCTTTGATACCCCTAAGAATCGAAATCGCATCCGGTACATTTGGTTCATCAACCATTACGGACTGGAAGCGACGTTCCAGGGCTTTATCTTTTTCTATGTATTTCTGATACTCACTAAGAGTAGTAGCACCTATGGTATGTAATTCACCACGAGATAAGGCCGGTTTCAATAAATTGGCTGCATCCATTGCGCTTTCTCCACCAGCTCCTGCACCAATCAAGGTATGAATCTCATCAATAAACAAGACCATCTCACCTTCTGAATCAGTCACTTCTTTGATAACTGCTTTCAGACGTTCTTCAAACTCACCCTTGTATTTAGCTCCGGCAATCAACAAACCCATATCTAGTGATACAATGGTTTTAGATTTCAGGTTTTCAGGTACATCGCCCGAAACTATTCTTTGCGCCAGGCCCTCTACGATAGCGGTTTTACCTACACCCGGCTCACCTAAAAGAATCGGGTTGTTCTTGGTACGCCTTGATAATATCTGTAATACACGACGAATCTCTTCATCACGCCCGATTACGGGGTCTATTTTGCCTTGTCGAGCTAAATCATTCAGATTTTTGCTATAACGTGCAAGGGCTTGATAAGTGTTTTCTGCGTTTTGGTCTTTCACTGGGTTGTTTTTTCCTCTTAGTTCTTGTATTGTGGATTTTAGTTCTTTTTCTTTAAAGCCTACTTCTTTCATTAAGTTTGCTACTGCATCTTTTCCTGACAACAAACCCAGATACAGTAGTTCAACACTCACAAACTGGTCGTTAAATTCTTTCAGATAAGTCTGTGATTTTGCCAGAGCTGCTGATAAGTCATTACCCAAATATGTTTGAGCGCCACTCACTTTCGGATAGGCATTGACGATACTCTCTAATCGGTTTGTGAATAAATTCTCATTTACTTTCGACTTACTCAATAAAAAAGATGATGTATTCGCATCTTCTTCTAATAATGCTTTTAATAAGTGTCCGGTTTCTACAGCCTGCTGCATATTTGCCTGAGCAATCTGAACAGCCTGCTGGATAATCTCCTGGGCCTTAATGGTATATTGGTTAAAGTTCATGTTTCAACAATTTTGTATTTCTTTTACCTCAACAAAAAATATGCAGATTGGCTTTTTTCGGAAAAATTGACAGGAAAGTCCTGTTTTAAGAAAAATAATAAAGACAAAAAGACAGTTTCATTGATAATAATCACGCATTTTTAGCAATTTTGGCGTTTATTTCAGACAATATGCTTTTCGAAGATACCTACACCACCATCAGGCAAGCCACAGAGGGATTATTTAAAGATAGAGGCAGTAAGTTTTTAGCTTTCGCCTACCCGATTTCAAATGAACTTGAAGTAAAGAAACATCTGGATACTCTCAGGAGTCAACACCCCAAAGCAAATCATCATTGCTATGCTTATAGATTAGGTACAGACAGAAGCCAGTTCAGGGTAAATGATGACGGTGAACCATCCGGTTCAGCAGGCAGGCCCATCTTAAATGTTTTATTATCAAAAGACCTAACCAATATTCTGGTAGTAGTGGTTCGCTATTTTGGTGGAACCTTATTAGGTGTCCCGGGTCTCATTAATGCCTATAAATCAGCTACAGCAGAAGTGCTGGCTAATGCAGAATTTATCCAGAAAACAGTGAATGATGTATATGAGATCAGCTTTGACTTCGAAACAATGAATGATGTAATGCGAGTTGTGAAAGAATTTAGTCTGAAAATCAGTAACCAGACCTATGATAACCGCTGTACTTTGACAATTGAAGTAAGGAAATCAATCCTGAATCAGGTTCTGTCAAAAATGGAGAAGATTGATAGTTTAACAGCACTGTATCTTTCAACCCTATAAAAAGAAAAAAGCAAGACTTTGTCTTGCTTAGCTTTCTTATTCGATTTATAGTTTGTTAGAAGAGTCTTGAAAAGGCAATGCCCACAAATACAAAGATAGAAGCCCACATTGGCACACGACGTGCTTTGTAAACAGCTACTTTAAATACTTTCAGGTATTCCAGTCTTAGCCATACTACTACGGCTAATAATAAAAACATTACAGCACTTGAAAACTTAAATGCCATCACATGAGCAGGATTTTCTGAGAAATAAAGGAAAATATTCACTAATAGAAGTAGGACTCCAAGAATACCAAATACTTTAGATGTCCAAGTGTAAGTTTCTTTGTCTATGTTATTTCTC
>CALRLS020000123.1:0-11782 GCA_943368815.1 Cyanobium sp. NIES-981 | reverse complement strand
AAAGAGCCACTATTCGAGATTTTTAAAATAAAACCATCTTTCTCACCCAGATTCGCTGCTAAATCCCCGTTTGTTGAATTGCTCTCCCCAACTATCAAAAAAGATCCATCAGCTAATTGCCTGGCTGAAAACGCCTCGTCTAAATTTGAACCGCCTAAAGCTTTCTGCCATAACACATTACCAGTAGCATCTACTTTTAGTATATAAATATCAATAAAACCCTTGCCGGCCCCCGGTATTTCGTTGGCATTGGCTTCGGTGCCTCCTACCATCAGGTAACCGCCGTCTGCGCAGCTGATTACTTCATTTACCCAATCATTCTGGTTAGAACCGTAGGTTTTTGTCCATAGCGTTTGTCCTGTATCTGTAATTTTTGCCAGCCAGGTATCGGTACTAATCAAAGGAAGAATATTTGCTCCTATAATATAAGTACCATCGGCATTAGCTTTTATGCTGGGTTTTGAATAAGCATCTGCTTTAGTAAAGGCTAAGTCACCTACACTATACCCTCCGGCGAATACTTTTCGCCAGATTATACTGCCGTCTGTCTTTAGTTTTAAAAGTATCAGCCCACCAAGGGAGCCATTACCAAGGGCATCACCGTCAGCAGAGGCCGTTGTGGCTAAGACTAAAATGCTTTTATCTTTGGTTTCGATTACATCTGTAGCTATATCGTCTTTTGTACCGCCAAAGGTTTTAGACCAGAGTATTTCACCCCAGTTATTCACCTTTACTATCCATATATCTGTCCCTCCGGCACCGTTAAATGCCTTTGACGCAGGCACATCACCATCATTATTGCTATTGGTTGAGCCTACAATGACATATCCGCCATCGGCTGTTGGAGTAGAAGCATAAGCATACTCATTGTTTTTTCCGCCCATATTCTTTTGCCATTGCAGGGAAGATTGCGCAATGGTTTGAATGGAACATATTAAACAGCAAAAGTATAGAAAGCCTCTGGAATGCATTTTCATCTGGTAATCCTAACTAGCGTATTTTAAAGTCTCAGCAAACATCATACCATAGGATGTAAAAAATAAAACGCCCCGGAACAAGTTCCGAGACGTTTATAGGGGCACCGTAAGAAATGAAAAATCTTATTTACCAAGTTTTATTTTCAGGTTTTGGTCTAAAGCGTCCAAAAACTCTTCTGTATATAGATAATGTTCGCCATGTTTTACTTTATTGCCATGAATACAAACCGCTAAATCTTTTGTCATTTTACCAGACTCAACCGTTTCAACACAAACCTGCTCTAAAGCCTGACAGAAATCGATTAACTCCTGATTACCATCTTTTTTACCACGGAATTCTAATCCACGTGTCCATGCAAAGATAGAGGCAATCGGGTTGGTTGAAGTTGGTTTACCTGCCTGATGGTCACGGTAGTGGCGAGTTACAGTTCCATGAGCTGCTTCTGCTTCCATCGTTTCTCCATCCGGCGTAACCAGTACAGAAGTCATTAAGCCTAATGAACCAAAACCTTGCGCTACTGAGTCAGACTGTACGTCACCATCATAGTTTTTACAAGCCCATACAAACGATCCGCTCCATTTAAGGGCAGAAGCCACCATGTCATCAATCAAACGGTGTTCGTAAACGATTCCGGCTGCTTCAAACTTAGATTTGTAATCTGCCTGATAGATTTCTTCAAAAATATCCTTGAAACGACCATCATATTTTTTCAAAATGGTGTTTTTGGTAGATAAATACAAAGGCCATTTTTTGTTAAGGGCAACATTGAAGCAAGAGTGTGCAAAACCACGGATAGACTCGTCAGTATTATACATACCCATGGCTACTCCACCACCTTTGAAATTGTATACCTCAAATTCTTTTACTGAACCATCGGCGCCTTCAAATTTCATCGTCAGTTTACCTGGTTGGTCTACTACGAAATCAGTCGCACGGTATTGGTCACCGAAAGCGTGACGACCAACGATGATAGGGGTTGTCCAGTTAGATACCAAACGAGGTACATTCTGGCAAACAATTGGCTCACGGAAAACAGTACCGTCCAGAATATTACGGATAGTACCATTTGGTGATTTCCACATTTGTTTCAGATTGAATTCTTTTACACGAGCCTCGTCAGGAGTTATAGTAGCACATTTGATACCCACACCATATTCTTTAATAGCATTTGCTGAATCGATAGTTACCTGATCGTTTGTTTCATCACGATATTCAAGGCCAAGGTCATAATATTTAATATCTACATCAATATAAGGTAGAATCAATTTTTCTTTAATAAAACGCCAGATGATTCGGGTCATCTCGTCTCCGTCTAGTTCAACAACGGGGTTTGCTACTTTAATCTTATTCATGATTATTTGTTTAATTAATAATTGCGGTTGTAAAGTTATAAACAGAATGTGAAAAAATATAATTATCTCGTATTTTCTATCGGAAACAACAAAAAAAGAGCCCCCAACCGGGAGCTCTTTTTAACTTAAACCAAAGAAAATTATGAAAATTAATAAAATCTTATTTATTCAGAAGTTCGTCGAACGATAATGCTACGTAGTACATTGAGCCTACCATTGCACTACCATAAGCCTGAATATATGGTTTACCACCGATATTTGTTCCACCTAATTTAACGATAGACTTCATGCTCGGAATCTTCATGCTAACCTGTGCATCAATAGTATTGATGGCTGGTACAGTAGTGTTAGAGAAGAAAGTTGTTCCGGTTGTAGTAGGCTGGTTGAAGCTGGCCTCCCACAAGAAAGCATTCTGATGTCTTAAATTGATATTAAAGCCAAATTTGCTACCGCTTGTGATTCTCTTACCAAAGCCAAGATTATAACGATAGTCAGGAGTATTGAAACCTGCATATTGTTGTTCAGCACTTGGTACAAATTTCTTCAATACGTTATTAGCAATATTGGCATTGATAAAGAAGCCTTTATTCAAAGAGTAATTTAAGCCAATTGCCCAGCCATTTACTTTTATTTCTTCAGAAGTATTGGCAGGTCTTGAATATCCTAAACGGGTTGAAGCACTTGATACACCCGATTCGATTGGCAGGCCAGGGCCCGCAGCTACCGTTGGTACTACGACAGATACACCACCGATGAAGTTTCTGTAAGTGCTGGTATAGTAATAAGCATCAACAAAAAGCTTTTTGGCAATCAAGCCTTTATAACCAATTTCAATAGATTGAATACGCTCTGGTTGAAGTGTTTTTGCTGAATATTTAGGCAATGTAGCTAAGGCAAATGCCGGAGCAACCTGTTGCGTAACACCCGGAACATTGGCAACTAATACTTTTTGTAATTCAGCGTTGAATGCAGGTTGGAAATTGGCTGCCATTACTCCCGGCAATGTAGCATCAATACCCGGTTGCAAATTGGCAGCTAAGGCACCCGGAAGAGCCGCATTAACCTGAGGCTGCAAATTGGCTGCTAAAGCACCCGGTAAGTTTTGTGCAACACCCGCCTGAATAGCAGCAGCAGCGGCAGAAGCAGGTATCTGACCTTGCTGAACTGCGGCGTTAACCTGTGCAGTAACGGCTGTAGTTACCTGTTGGGTAATACCCGCAGTAACGGCAGCTGTTACTTGTTGTGTAATAGCAGCTGTTACTCCGGCTGTTACCTGTGCTGTAATAGCAGCTGTTACTCCGGCTGTAATGGCTGGAGTAGCTTGTGCTGTTACAGCCTGTGTTGCATAGGCCTGTGCCTGAGCCAAAACAGCAGGAGTAATGTATTTCAGAGGATTTGCAGAAAAATCATTTAATACAGGTAAAGCAATACCACTGCTCAGATTATATCTTGTATTAAACTCCGGTAAACCACCAATCAGGGTTCCAGCAGGAGTTTTCAGGTCAATATATTGGTTTTGAGTAGTTGGAATTCTAAATCCTGACTGATAAGAAACACGGAAATTGTGGTCGCCGAAAGTAGCTACACCTGAAATACGTGGCGTAAACTGACCTTCAAAGTTTTGGTTTTTATCATATCTTATTGAAGCCGACAACTTGAAATGGTCTTTGAATAAACTCTTACTTGCCTGAACAAACGCACCGTATTCACCAATATTAATAGTTCCGGTTCTGCCATCTTTTAAATCAGCAAATAGTGTTCCGTCAGAACGCAATTGATATGATCTGTAATTGGCTCCGGCTAAAAGGTCGATGAATTTAACCTGATTTTTGAAGTTATAAACACCTTCTGCATGATACAGGTTTGTTTTATCCAAAAATGCACCACCCCCATCTACAATTGCTTTTTCTCTGTATTTATCCAATAAAGCTTCATAAGCAGCTGTTCCCGGTTGAGGCATGCCCTGATCGGCAGCAGCACGGGCCGCTAAATGCGCCTGAGCCTCAGCCATTCCACCGCCTCTGGCCTGCACAAATGCACCAACATAAGTACCGAACCATGTTTCATGAGGTTTAATCTCATTAAGCATACTTACGGCAGCTAAACCTGAGAAATATGATTGACCCGAGCGTTCTTGCGTAGTATAGGCTCTTAATGTAAAATTATCTCCTCTTAACTCTAATTTAGCCTGAGTAAGGTTGAAGTTTCTTAATGAATAACGGCCGGTTCCGGTATAAGCGGTAGTTCCGTAACCGTAATTTACTTGTCCTATCAGCTCTACTTTTTCATTAATTCTATAGTGAAGCGCTACATTGGTTTTAAAACTCTTGGTGTTATAATCTAACATGTCTCTTTCAAGGTAACCAGTCCGGCTTACATTGGTATTGGCAGGAACCAAACCGGCGGCAGCAGCAGGCAATAACCCTTTACTGATTAAAGCGGTAGCAACGGTAGTCATATTAGCTTGTACCTCGTCACCATACACGTTCATACCATCGTAATCTGTATCTACACCTGCACCACGGGTACCATTCTGTACACCACCTAAATTAAGGTTGGTATAGTTGTTAGCTTCCCAGTCTTTAGCAGTGATATAAGAAAAGTTTACTTTGAAAGCAAATTTATCATTGAATGCTTTGGCATAACGTAGCGACAAATCATAGAAAGGAGTAGTAGCAGTAGAGCGGTTTGATGCGCTCATTACGCCTCCTTTGGCAGTAGCACTCAGCCCCTGATATAAGAATGGGCTTTTACTATTCATTAATATCAAACCATTGATAGCATTAGGGCCATATAGTGCAGAAGCAGCTCCCGGGAGAACCTCAACGCTTTCAACGTCTAATTCAGGCATACCAACGATATTATCGACAGGGAAGTTAAGTCCCGGAGCCTGATTATCCATACCGTCAATCATCTGAACAGTACGAGGGTTTCCGGTTGAGCCGAACCCACGCATGTTGATAGATTTGAACAATAAACCCTGGGTGGTCATATCAATGCCTTTCATTGTAGAAAGGGCATCATAGAAAGAAGGGGCGGCAGCTTCGCGAATGGCGCGGATGTCCATTTTTTCCACAGCAACAGGTGATCGCAGAACCGTTTCTTCCACACGTGAGGCGGCTACTACTACTTCCTGCCCTAGAATCGCTTGTTCTTTCAGGCTGATGTTAATAGAAGCATTACTGCCGGATACATTTACTTCCTGACTTTCATAACCCACAGAAGTAATTAATAAGACGAAAGGAGGGGGTGTTGAAGTGCTGAAAGAGAAATTCCCTTTGGTATCAGTAATAGTACCAATTACCTTACCTTTTACCTGCACACTTACTCCAATCAGAGGTTCTTTTGTAACAGCGTCTGTTATTGTTCCGGAAATTTTGGTCTGAGCAAAGACCATCTGCGAGCATAACAGGCAGCAAATTCCGAACAACAATCTTTTTGCGGAAAGTTTATACATGGGGGTATTGGTTAGTGGGTTAACAAAACGTAATTTTGTGTCAAACATAGAAAAGAAAACAATAATATGCAAGCATACTATTGTTAGAATTTTACAATTTTACCAAAAAATAATCATATATGATGGGAAAAACTTTTTTTTCATATTTATTTTTGTTTTTCTCCTTCTCCGAAGCCCGTTTGTATGCGCAGAAATCCGTCATTCTCAGTTCAGGTTTTGATACTGTAAATGTGCCTCCAAGCCCTGATTACAGCCAAAAAAGCGACTGGGCAGCATTACCCGACAAGGAGGATGCGGCTGATAAAATACCCCTGAAATCGCATCTGAAAGATGGCCAGAAAGAGGCAAAAGTCGATGTTTTCTTTTTGCATCCTACCATTTATACCTATGCCCCTAAAAACCAGTACCTCTGGAATGCAGATGTGCATGATGAAGAGTTGAATGCAATGGTTGATAACTCAACTATTCTCAATCAGGCTACGGCATTTAACGGTTCTGGCAGGATATATGCTCCAAGATACAGACAGGCACATTATTATAGTTTTCTGACAAAAAATGCCGACGACAAAAAACAGGCATTAGACCTGGCTTATAGCGATGTAAAAGCAGCATTTGAGTATTATCTTGCGCATTGGAATCAGGATAGGCCCATCATCATTGCCTCGCATAGTCAGGGAACTGTTTTAGCCAAACGCCTGTTGGAAGAGTTTTTTGATGGTAAGCCCCTGCAGAAACAACTGGTTGAAGCCTACCTGATAGGTATCGCAACGGCGTCAGATACTTTTAAGAATATTAAACCCAGTCAGTCGGCAGAAGAAACAGGAGGCTTTGTATCATGGAATACATTCGCCCGTGATTATGTGCCTGCTTATTATAATGAAGGCCTGAACTCGGCAGTTTGCACCAATCCCTTATCTTGGAAGCTGGATGAAGAATTTGTTTCTAAAAAAGAAAACAAAGGAGGAGTGGGTTTAAAATTTACCTTTATAAAAGAAGCCGCAGATGCACAGGTGCATCAGGGAGTTTTATGGATTAATAAACCTTATGTAAGAGGCCGAGCTTTTTTAAAAACCAAAGTATGGCACCGGGCCGATATAAACTTATTTTGGATGAATATCAGGGAAAACGTAGCTTTACGTGTAGAAAAATACTTGAGTCAATTTTAAAATTGACGCACACGTTTTTTTAAAATTTAATTAATCAATCATCAACATAAACTAAGATCCTGATATTTGCATCCGTTTCAAAGATTATGACAAAACAAATAGGTTATAATAACCGGATTAAATTTTGCTGAATAAATGATAATAAATACTGAGGCACCATCTAACACTTAGAAAATTTTTAATGAAAAATAATTACGTTATTATAATGGCCGGGGGCGTTGGAACAAGATTCTGGCCTTTTAGCCGCAGCACCAATCCAAAACAGTTTCATGATGTTTTAGGCCTTGGCAAAACGATGATTCAACAGACTGTTGAGCGCTTCGAAGGTATCTGCCCGCAGGAAAATATCTATATTGTTACCAGTGAAGAATACTACGATTTAACCAAGGAGCAATTACCTTACTTGTCAGACGACCAGATATTGCTGGAGCCTAGCCGCAGGAATACCGCTCCTTGTATAGGATATGCCTGTTTTAAAATTGCTTCTCAAAATCCTGATGCTAATATCGTTGTAGCTCCCGCTGACCACATCATTCTGAAAGAGGAGGAGTTTCGTACAAGAATTAAAATAGCCTTGCATTTTTCAGAAAAGAATGATGTATTGGTTACGCTTGGTATCAAACCTACCCGACCGGATACAGGCTATGGCTATATCCAGTTTACAGAGTCGGAAGGGGATATTAAACGTGTACGGACATTTACCGAAAAACCAACCCTTGAATGGGCGGTTAAATTTGTTGAAACCGGTGAGTTTGTCTGGAATGCAGGCATTTTTATCTGGAATGTGCAGGCCATCAAGAAAAGCTTTGAGATGTTTCTGCCCGAAATGGCCGAGGCTTTTGAAGAAATCAAGAAAGATTTTTATACAGAAGGTGAAGCCGATGCGCTGAAAAGGGCTTACCCCCAATGCAAGAACATCTCGATTGACAACGGTGTCATGGAAAGGGCTGAAAATGTATTTGTAGTGCTTTCAGACATTGGCTGGTCAGATTTAGGTACCTGGAAATCGCTTTATGATATATCAGAAAAAGATGAGAACCATAATGTAATCGACGGACAAACCATGCTGTATAATACAAGGAACAGTATTATTAAAACCCCGGACGATAGACTGGTGGTAATTAATGGTTTAGACGGATATATAGTGGCCGAATATGACAATGTACTGATGATTTGTAAAAAAGAGGATGAGCAGAAAGTAAAAGAATTTGTAGCAGCAGCCGGTAATAAAGGGAAAGAATTTGTATAGGTATTGGTTTACTATATAACTTTGCCACAAAGTACACTAGGAGTACACAATGTCACACTATCGACTCAATAGTGAAACATCGTGCATTTAGTGTACTTTGTGGCATTTTTAATGTATCATAAGGAATAAAAATGTATCATAAGGAATAAATATGAAAAAGAATAATATCTGGATAATAGGTCTTCTAATTGCTCAATTCGGATGTACGAATGTAGAACGTCTGGACACAACCGAAGTAAAAGAAGAGATGGATGGCTATAAGATAAAACGGGTATCTCCTGCCCGGATTATGGAGCAGGTCGAAATTCTGGGAAGCAGGATTGCTCTTAGCCTGACAAAGGATTTTGAGAAACAAATGAAAAATGTTTCGCAAGAGCGTACGGAGGAAATATGTGCTTTAAAAAACATGCAGGTAATAGACTCCCTATCGAAGAAATATGATTTGAAAATCCGCTTATTAGGCCAGCCTGACATTGGCAGTAATAAGAGCCTGTATCCAAAAGAAAAAGAAGTATTAGAAGCCTATGCCGATAATGCCATGAGGAAACTACCCCTGAGCAACAATATTCAAAGCCTGGATGAGTCAACCTTTGTATATACAGCTCCTATCGGAGCCGACAAAGGGGTAGGGAAACTGTGTTTTAGTGATGATTCAGGTTTTGCTATCTGGAGTATCATACTGAAAAAATCCGCTGTTATACAAAGTATCAAACCCGTTAAATAGAAAGAGAGCTACCAATCTTAAGTGGTAGCTCCTTTAACTAAAACAAAACTATAAAAAACCTAATTTTGAAAATACTTAGTTGTTGTTATTGCTTTCTCCCGCCTTCACATCATCATTCTTCACCGATTTCGTTTTCTTTTGCTCAACCATTCTCATATTACCAATTTTATAACTGAATGTAACTTTTACATTTTGATTATAGATATTGTTGACACTAACTTGTTTGAACTGAGCAGATTCCAAAGTTGATTTTCTGACCATTCCACCAAAGAAGTTATCAGTAGCTAAACCAAGGCTTCCTTTCTTGTTTTTGAAATCTTTTCTGAACCCAACTGAATACATATAGAAGCCACCTTCTGTTCCTTGCAATTGTACTTGTTGACCTCTGAAATAGCTGAATGCCTGAACACCCCAGCCATTTTTTAATTGTATCTGTGTTTGAAGACGACCACCAACTACCACACCAGTATTGCTTGCTAATAATAATTTACCGTCAGCACCCTGCACTTGTCCTTCCAGATAGTTATAATATATGTCGATACCCCCGTTTACTGACCATTTCGGCGTGATGCTTATATTGGCAAATATATTTGAACCAAATACCCTTTGGGTTCCGATATTCTGGAAGGTGGTAATAACAGCACCTATAAGTGTATCAGATGGAGCGCTTAAGCGAAGGATAGAGTTATTGGTCATACGTCCGAATACCGAGGTGTTTAAATACACTTTCTTGATACTAGAACTGGCACTTAATTCAAAGTTATCAGTTATTTCCGGACGAAGGCTCGGATTACCAATCGTGATGTTCTGAGGATTCGCTAAATTGAAGTTTGGATTCAATTGTTGTAAGCCCGGGCGTTGAATACGTTTGTTATATGCGGCTTTCAAAGTTGTATTACCAAAAGTCTTCGAAATGTTTACGCTTGGTACTAAATTTCCGTAAGCCGGAATCTCAATATTTTTATTTTGGTCATTGGCGTCAATGGTTGTGTATTCATAACGGGTACCTACTTTGAAAGTATATTTATTCTTGGTTGAATAAGTATAGGATAAATAACCCGAAGCAATATTTTGTGAGTAATTTAACAAACCTGCAGGATTTCTTACATCAGAAGCAAAATCTCCTTCTTTACCTGCTACCAGATAACTGAAATCACTATTTACCTGGCGGAAGATACCCTTTACTCCAACTTCAAACATCTGATTTGTCTTGATTGGTGTCTGAAAGTCGGTTTGTACCGTAACTTCCTGATTCACATTGCTATTAATGTTTCTCTGACGACTTGCTAATTCACCTGAACTATTTAACAAATCAGCTAAGAAGTTATTTTTAAGATTGCTCTTACTATACTGAGTTGAAACTGACCATTCCTGCGAAGGTTTGAAAGTGAGAATGTAATCCAGGTTAACATCAACATTGTTTGATAAATCTTTGCTGTCTACGTTTCTGAAATTAGTAGCACTCAATACGTTGTTAGTATATAAATTTGTAGTATAATCCTGAGTTCTGATAAAATTACGCGTACCAAAATTAACACCTGCGGTTAATGATTGGTTTTTAGAAATATCGTAATCGAATCCTAAATTATAACGACCGAATAAACCATTATCAAAAGCATCAGCAGTTTGTTTAGTCAAAACAGTATTACCGTTTACCAAAGTGCTTTGGTCTAACGAAGTTGCTGCTTTGTTATAAAAAGCGCGGCCACCGCCTCCCATACTTACTCCTAATTTACCTTTACGGAAACTACCGTTCAGACCTAAGTTAGAACCACGGATACCCGCACCTGCATCAACATTCAATGTTAAACCCTGAATCGTACTCTTTTTGGTAATAATGTTAATGATACCACCAGAACCCTCTGCATCATATTTGGCAGATGGCGAAGTAATCACCTCTACAGATTTGATTAAATCAGAAGGAATCATTTTAAGTGCATCGGCAATACTGCTGGCAATGATGGTAGACGGTTTGTTATTAATTAAAACTTTAATATTGGATGTTCCACGTAGTGAAACGTTACCGTCTAAATCAACTGTTAATAAAGGCACTTTGCGCAATACATCTGCAGCATCGCCACCTTTTGAAGTAATATCTTTTTCTGCATTATAAACCAATCTGTCAACTTTCTCTTCAATCATCGATTTTTCGGCTGTCACCGTTACCTCATCCAGTTGTTTCGCACTTGTCGATAATTTGATTACACCCAGGTCAATGTCTTTTCCCTTTTCAATTTTTATGTTGTCGATAGTTTTGTCTGCATAGCCGATAAAAGTAATCACTAATTTATACTCGCCTACAGCTACTTTTGATAATGTGAATTTACCTTTTTCATCGGCCATGGTGCCGTCTACTACTTTATTATCAGCCTTACTGTATAGAGCAACATTGGCAAACTCAACAGCGGTTGTTACAGCTTCATCAACCACAAACCCCGTTATCTTCGAGTTTCCTTTAGGCGCATTACCTTCAAGGTTTACTGTTGGTCTTTGTTGTGGTTGCTGATTTCCCTGACGTCCGTTTCCATCGCCTCTTTGACCACCACCGCCAGGACCACCGGGAAATTGTGCAAATGAAGCGGTACTAATAAAGGCAATCAAACTTAAAATAGTGATAAACTTTTTCATTGTAATTATTTTTATGTTTTGTTTTTTTCTATGCTAATGATTTAACGACACAAAATAAGTATGCATTTTTTGTATATTTTTTTATAATAGATGAAATACAGAATATAGAAGATGAAAGATAAAATGAAGCTTATCAAGGTAGAAAAACACCTCAAAATAGGTAAAAGAGAGGTTTTGATTGCGTCTAGTGGATTTTTGTCGTCGAACTTTGCACTTTTGTCGGCTTCT
>CALRLS020000122.1:0-11823 GCA_943368815.1 Cyanobium sp. NIES-981 | reverse complement strand
TATAACAAAAACGTCATGTATAGATACAGATGACGTTTTTGTTGGAGTGGATTCAACAGAATTCTAAGGATCAAGCGGATCGTAAGGATCCATGTGCAAACACTCAATAACCGGATAAAACTCAATCTTGTGATTGGTCAGTTGTTTTTTACGGGTGTATGGAGTATAACCCAATTCGCGCAAATTTCTCGCATCAAAACTATCAGCAGCCGAATATTTTGTTTGCGACATAGAAGTGACAAACAATGAAGGCATATCAATAGGAATACCATAACGAATCATCAGACGAACGGAATTCCGGATATTTGTAGTAGTATGTCTCGCCTGTGGTTCAGCGATAATAGCAGAAGCGGGAATGTTATACTTTTCCATCAGGAATTTTTTCATTTCTACTGCTTCATTATAAGTAGTCTTGAAAGGATAACAATAACCACCTGTTGGAATAATAAAGGGCGCATCACCCGCCAGATAACTGCGGGCGGCTGCATCACAATGTAGTTTCCCTTCATGACCAATTGGTATTTTTAATTCGGGGCCTGCTCCAGGCAATACAATGGCTGCATATTTGTATTTCTTCCAATCGGTTTTTTTAATTTGTTCATAGGCAGCTTTGTTGATGCCTTTCTCCAAAGGTTCTAAGCGTGCGGGTTCGTCACGGTCATTTGCCTGCATCAATTGCATGGCCACGGCCAATGATGGTTTATAGAACACATCAAAGCTTTTGCTGCTTTCATCGAGTGATGCCATGAGGTCTTTTAACATAATACGATAGGAACGAGAGCTTACAACATAACTTGCGGAGTCAATATGCGGGTATCTCATTTTTTTACCAATGCCAAACTGATTGATGATGTAATCCATCCCATAAAAGCATTGATTCCAGGCTTTTGCCAATAAAACCTCGTTTGACATACCTACAAAACGCTGATAATAGCCTGAAGGACGTAAATGCCCATCAATCATTTTATCGAAAGCTTTTTTATTGGCAGCATAGACCGAACTCAGTTCTTTAGCTAATGCAGCAGTATCGGGTTTCCAGAAGAAATCGCTGAGTAATGATACCGGATGCGAACAGGTATCTGTCACATGCGTTTTCAATACTTCCACTTTCTTTTGCAGAAAGTTTTTAAATGTTGCGTTACTGGTCAGTATTGTTTTTACTTCAGGAGTCTTCTCAATAACTGTAATCAGATAAAAATTTTTATCCACCGTTAAATCACCGGAAGAAAGTGAGTGGTAGTTTTTGTTGTATCCCTGCCCAGCTACATTCATTATGAAGAATAGAGAAAAGGAGAGTATATATAGGAGTTTTGTTTTCATAGTGAGTTAAAATCAGAAGAGTAAAGAGGAGTAATTCATTGCAGCGACACCTCACCCCAACCCCTCTCCAAATGGAGAGGGGCTAAAAAAGTCTCCTTCTCCCAAGGAAGAGGGAGATTTAGAGGGTGAGGTGACATCAAAATCAATAACCAGGATTCTGATACATTTTTACAGGATCGAGTTTCTGTTCGTCAAACGGAATCGGGAAGTAAATATCCTTTGTTGATACGTTTTTCAAATCAGAAATACCGTAATCAGCAGCATTTTTAGTCTTGAAATAGTTTACAAACCCCTGAGGATTATCACCGAAAGCACGGAG
The DNA here is from genome assembly GCA_943368815.1 of Cyanobium sp. NIES-981. GTDB lineage: Bacteria > Bacteroidota > Bacteroidia > Cytophagales > Spirosomataceae > Emticicia. The sequence continues at coordinate 10,184 of CALRLS020000122.1, read as the reverse complement.
TAAATCAAATAATCTGTGGTTTTCAAAAGCAAGCTCCGATCTGCGTTCGTGCAGAATGGCTAGTTTTAAAGTAGGATATTTAGCATGATAGGCCGCATCTGCATCAGATGTTGCATAGTCAGGCAGACTGGCACGCTTACGCGCCTGGTTCAAATAGCCAATTGCCTCATTAGTATTTCCCAGTCTTTCATTTACTTCGGCAAGCATTAATACAATATCTGCGTAACGCATTAAAATAAAATCATTACCTCCCCAACCATTGGCTGCTGCGGCCTCACTTACATCACGATACTTAGTAATAAACCATGCTTTTGCGCTGGCGTGATCTGCATATTTCACTGAGAAGTCTTTTCTGATGTCGCCGGCTTCATACTCGTTTACTACGTCCGGATTAATGAAAAACCCGCGACCCGTTGATGGTCTTTTAGAATTGATTGTTTCACCAATCGACTGATTACGATAAGCAAGATTTGAGGCATAGTTCTGGTCGCCTTGTCTGTAAACAATCTGGAAAATAATCTCAGGATTAGTACTCTTTTTTGCTACATCGAATACATCTGCATAAGGAATCTCAGATAATTGTCCAAAGCTTCTCATGGCATAAGCAGCCTCCAGATATTGTTTTGCTTTCGCAAAATTTGCTGGTTTGTCAGCCGTTAAAACAGACCCCATAGTGAGATAAGCTTGTCCAAGCAAACCATTGATAGCTGCTTTACAGGCACGACCTTTGTTTGCCGCATTCTGAATGTTCGGCAAATCCGAATTCAATGCAGCTGTCAGGTCATCGGTAATCTGTTTGTAAACGAGTCCTTTTTCTACTCTGAATGTGCTTCCTATTATCTCGTCGTACGAAGTCACGAATTTAGTTACCATCGGTACATCTCCCCATTTGCGTACCAAATGGAAATAGGCCAAAGCACGAAGGAAAAGTGCCTCAGATTTATAGATTGTACGATTCTTTTCGTCAGTGAATTTGATTGCCGGATTGTCGATATTAGACAATACATAATTAGCCCGCGAAACTATGGTATACAAGGCATTCCAGTGGCCTGTCATTTCAGGATTGGTAGGCACCAGGGTGAAATTCGTAAACTGGAAGGGCGTACCCGCATTCGACTGATTATCTGTACGGCCCGCATTATCAGAGCGTTCTTCGCTATATAAATCACTCCCTTCTCCGAGGGCACTATTGCTTCGAATGGCGTTATATACACCCGCTACTGCTTTTTGAACATCTGTTTCTGAAGAGAAAAACTTATCGCTTGTAATGGCGTTCGGATTCTCTATCTCCAGGTAATCTTCGCATGATGAAAACACCAATGCAATTGCTATGAATAATAAACTGATTTTTTTCATGATCCAGGTTTGTTTTAGAATTGTACTTTTAATCCGGCATTAAACGATCTCATCAACGGATATTTACCGTAATCCACACCCGGAGTTAAGTTTGATCCATTATTATAATCCACCTCAGGGTTATATCCTCTGTATTTTTGTGCTGTGAACAGGTTATCAGACGAAAGGTATATACGAACGTTTGAAATAGTGTTCTTTGTCAATGCTGCCATGTTCCAGTTGTAGCCGAGAGTTACGTTAGTAATTCTGAAGAATGACCCATCGTTCAGATAGAATGTCGATAAACGTGTACTGTTACTTTGTGTACCACCACGTGCCGCACGATAGATTTCGCCACTACCCGGATTTTCAGGTGTACGGAAACGCTCATCTACAACAGCATACTGGTTACCTGAACCTTCCATGTTCAGGTTATAATAGTTCTGACCATCAAGAACCATGTTGCCATGTGTACCGTTAGCAGATACAGAAATGTCAAATTTCTTGTAGCGTCCTGAAAGGTTGAACGCATAGATGAAATCAGGATATGGGTTGCCAATGATTGTTTTGTCAAGATCATTCACAATACCGTCTTTATTCGTATCCACAAAGTATAAATCACCCGGTTGAATTTTTGTGCTTTGGGCGGCTGAGCGCGCAGGAATATTATCGTTTACATCAGGGCTATTATTGATAGCGTTTGCTTCTTCCTGCGTTTTCACCATACCTGCTACTTTAAATCCGTAGAACATACCAACAGGTTGACCTTCCATCGTGATATGGGTATCATATCCTCTTTCAGCGCCTCTGGTAAGAATGGTAGAGGCTCCACCAAGGTCAAGTACTTTATTACGGTTTACTGAGATATTTCCACTGGCACGCACTTCAAAATCTTTAGATGATAATATGACTCCATCTAATTGAAGATCGAAACCACGGTTATTGATTTTTGAATCAGGTAAGTTGGTCAGCATCGAGGTAGAACCAGACACAGCCGTAATCGATTTTGAGAACAAAAGATTATAGGTATAACTATCATAGTAGTTAGCAATAACCTGTAAACGATTGTTGAATAAGCCTAAATCAAGACCAATGTTGGTTTGTGAAGTTGATTCCCAACCCAATTTATCATCACGGAATGCTCCCGGAAACATGGCGGTTTGTACGGCATTACCAATAACAGTACCCGTTTTACTCACTACCTGTTGGAAATTGTATGCACCAATGCCATTGTTACCACTCACACCCCAGCTGGCACGGAATTTCAATGAAGACCTTTCGCCTAAGAGATTTTTGTAAAACGATTCATCAGAAATCGTCCATCCACCTGAAATAGAAGGGAAATAAGCCCAACGGTTTTTAGGGCCGAAAAGTGAAGAACCATCACCGCGGAAAGAAGCCGTAATATGATAACGACCTAAATAATTTGCGTTCAAACGTCCGAAACCGGAGGCCATCGCATATTGTGTGATACCTGTACCACCGCCTCTTGTAAAGTTGGCAGGGTCTGAACCACCACCTGTAACGAAAGGCACTTTATCATCAGTGAATCCATTGGCTGTAACAGCAATCACATCAGTAATGTGCGATTGAGAAGAAGCACCAAGCACACCACTCAAACTGAAATCCTTCACTCTTTTATTGAAATTCAATGTGAATTCGGTCAGATAATCTCTTTCATCCGTACGGGTATTCTGAGCATTGGCTGCTGTAATTGCCTGAGCTGAGTAAGGGGCATTAACACCGGATGTGATACTGGTAGGGCGATAATATTCCCAGTTGTTGGTATAGTTAAAGGTACCAAAAGACAATTTAGCTGTCAACGCCTCTATAATTTTGTACTGTCCGTATACATTGTAAGTTGATCTTGTTGTTTTACGGTTGTTCTTCACCATCTGTGTGTAGGCCATCGGGTTCTCGATGTCACTTTGAAAAGCATAGTCACTTGATTGTGATGACATTTCGTATTGGGCCAGCGTACCATCCGCGTTATATGGTTTCAGGAAAGGCAGATAGATTAAAGCTGCCATCACCGGGCTTTGGTGGAAACGTCCTTCGGTTACTTCATTACTTTTTGTATCAGTATAAGCCAGATTAGCACCGATAGTTATTCTTTTTGAAACATCCAGATCAATATTCGAACGTAAATTGTATTTTACAAAGTCGGTGTTGAGCATAATACCGTCCTGATTCTGATAGCCTCCCGAAACGGCATAGCGCACGCCGGTACGGCCGCCAGCAATAGATAGATTATGTCTGTGATTACCTGCATTACGATACAATTCATCCTGCCAATCGGTGTCATATTCAGGTTTTTTGATTGTACCTGAGGCAAAATCATACATATAATCAGGGATTCTGATTGTATTTGCATTTACGTTGTTAGTACGGGTTGTACGAACGGTGTTATTATCCTTTACATATTCGTCTGACCACACTTTACCCTGCGAGATCATCAAGTCTTTATAGGTCTTGTTATGCGCATCTACAAAGAGATTAAAAAATTGTCCTGCATTCAGCACTTTCACTTTGCGCGCCAACTGGTTAATTCCGAACTGGTAATCGTAGGTTACCATAGTTCTTCCTTCTTTTCCTCTTTTCGTGGTAATAAGCACCACACCACCTGACGCTCTTGAACCATAGATGGCAGCAGATGCCGCATCTTTCAATACTTCTACAGATTCTATGTCTTCCATGTTAAGGAACAAATCTCCGTTAGAAGGATAACCATCAATCACATATAAAGGATCAGAACTTGCATTGATTGAGCTTGTACCGCGCACACGAATTTTCGTGGTATTGTAAGGCGCACCACTTACCTGTGAAATCTGAACCCCGGCTACTTTACCTACCAAAGCCTGACCAACGGTTGGCGTAGTAAGGTTCAACTCACTTGCTTTTACACTGGCAATAGCGCCTGTGATATCACTCTTACGCATTGTTTGATAACCAACAACTACTACTTCCTGTAGAGAATTTACATCATTCTCTAATGCTACACTTACATTAGCGCTCACAGGTACTTCAGTTGTTTTGAAACCTATAAATGAAATGACAAATGCATTTGCTTCTGAAGAAACCGATAGTGTAAATTCGCCTTTTGCATCCGTAAGCGTTGCAGTCGCTGCACCTTTTACCTTAACCGTAGCACCCGGCAATGGCTGACCTGTTGCAGCCTCCGTAACCTTTCCTCTTACCTGACGGCCTTGTGCTGCCGCAGGTAACGCATAGCATGCGAACAATACAAGGCATGCCAACGTTTTTAAAATTGATGTGAATACTTGTTTTCTCATTGTGATTTGTTTTAGAAATAAATTGCAAAACAAGTCACCAACTATTAATACTAAATCACCTCCATGTAATCTAATTGTTATGAAAACAGCGCAAAAAGAGCAAAATAGTAGTAAAATCAGAGATAGTATAAATAAAAAAAGAGACCACTTTTCGGGTGATCTCTTGTGCTATTTTTACTGTTATGGAGTGCTGTATTTATTATGATGGAATCGCCTTAATTTTTTACAGCCATCCCTTTTTGCTGAATCACGTCATCCATCACATTAATTGTTTCGTTCAGATAAACATCTTTTTTAAGATATTTAACCCAGAAATCATTACGGTCTTTTTTCAATGAATCAGAATTAATTACGGCTAAATCTCCCTGAAGATTCGCTACCGATAAATCATTCTTTAGTTTCGTTAATTCACGTACTTTACCCGATATGTCTTTTATCTCTTTCAATTGCACTTTATATTTCTGCAACTCCAGAGCACGTGTAGTTTTACGGGTATCGGCTAATACATTCGTATTGTCTTCAATAGCTTTAAAAACGTTGTCTGCCGACAGGCGGTCTTTGCTTTTTTGTTGCAACACACTCACATCCGGAGCCGTTTGCCATGTCTGATAAGTGGCTTTAGGCATTTCGTCCCATATTAATGCGTTCGGAGAATCTTTCTCGCGCATTTTATATGCTTCATATACGCCGGTCAATACAACATCTGACTCTACACCCTTCAATTGAGTGGCACCGCCATTGATACGATAGTATTTCTGCAAGGTAAGATGTACGGCACCTAAATCGCCCGCACCACTTCCATTACCTCCGCCACCAACCGGGAACGCTCTTTGTACAGTTCCCTTGCCATAGGTTGAAGATGAACCTACAACCACCCCACGTTTATAATCCTGAATTGCTGAGGCAAAAATTTCAGAAGCAGAGGCGCTACGTTCGTTTACCATTACTACCAACGGGCCATCATATAAAACAGACGGGTCGTTGTCTGCCATTTGTGACGGGCGACCTGCACGGTCACGGATTTGCACCACCGGGCCGGTTTTAATGAATAAACCGACCATGTTTACTACTTCCTGCAAGCTACCACCGCCATTGTCACGAATATCAAGAATGATTCCGTCTACTCCTTCTGCTTTCAGTTTTTCTACCTCTTTGGCTACATCTTTTGAACAACGAGCGGCTTGCGGACGATTAAAGTCAGCATAGAAAGCAGGCAAATCAATCAAACCGATTTTATATTTTCCTGAATTGATAACAACACTTCTGGCAAAAGTTTCGTCCAGTTTGAGTTCCGCACGGATAATCGGTATTACTTTCTGTGTACCATCAGGTTTCTGAATAGTCAGTCTCACTTCTGAGCCCTCTGCACCACGAATAACTTTTACGGCATCGTCTGTCGTAAAACCGGTAATATCTTCCGGTTCGGCTGCGCCCTGTGCTACTTTAAGGATAATATCATTGGCTTGAATCTCTCCTGATTTCCAGGCCGGGCCCCCGGCAGATACACTTCTTATTTTTATTTTATCGTCCTCCTGCATTAATAAAGCGCCGATTCCGAAGAAACGACCACTTAGCCTTTCGTCAAAAGAACGTTTTTCTACAGGTGGGAAAAAATCAGTATGAGGATCCATCTGATTCGTGATGGTATTGACCAACATGGCAAATCTCTCATTCTCATCGAATTTGTTTTTCAGGCGGTCAAAATATTTATCCATTGCCTTTTTCACCTTTGCACGGGCTTCCTGCTCCAGCGCTTCGTTGCTTTTGGCAACAAAATCAGCTTTGCTTTTATTTTTCTCCTGTTGTTCAAGCAGGTCATTATACCTCTCTAATGTCTGCAGTTTCAGATATTTTCTCCAGCGGTCTTTTTTCTCATTCTCGCTCGAAGCAAAATCTATCTTATCCCAATCCAGTTCAATTGCTTCGTCTTTATCAAATGTAAAAGGCTTCTCAATTACTTGTTTGTAAATATCTTCGGCTTCTACCAAACGGACTTTATAGATTTCGTCTAACGCTTTGAAGAAATCGATAGAGCCACCATGTACCTCATCATCAATTCTGGTTTCGTATTTACGAAGCTTGTTAATATCTTTTTCTAATAGAATCCTTTTGCTTGGGTCCATCCTTTTCAGATACTCCGTAAAGATTTCTTTCGAAAACTGGTCGTCAATTTTCTTCGGACTATAATGCCCTTGTTCGAGCATTGCACCCACTGTACGCAGAATCGTTTCGTTTTTGGTTGGTGGGTCATCGTTTAATGGCATGGCTGCAATAAATACAGAACCAATGATACCACCTAAAAGGGCTAAAGACAGAATATGCGGCTTTCTCATATAATATAATCTCCTCTGGTTAATAATATTAAGGTTATAGTTTTCCTGACTCAAAAATCAATCCACTTCATAACGAAAATTTAATAAATAAATTTCCATACATAACTGAAAAATGATAAAAGGGTTTTTTCAGGTATAAAAGCTTATGAGAAACATTGCAAAGTGCTCTCAAGCCCCATGCCCCGGGAACCCTTGATAAGTACGAATGAATTTTGTATCTGCTTGTCTAATAGCCAGTTATGCAACGAGAACTTATCAGGAAAATAATAGGCTTTAGGAAGAGCATCAAGTGCGAATGCCATCAGCTTCCCGGATAAAACTACCAGGTCAAAATCACCCTTTGCTACTAATTCGCCTATAGCCCTATGCTCGGCAGGGCCTTCATCTCCAAGCTCAAACATATCGCCCAGAATCACTACTTTTTGCTTGTCGGTTTTCAGGTTGATAAAATTCTGTACAGCTGCCGACATCGACGATGGATTGGCATTATAGGCATCTAATAAAATACTATTGGTGCCTTTCTGAATTATCTGTGAGCGATTATTATCAGGGTTATATGCACTGACTGCGGCTGAGGCATCATCGACAGAAACCCCAAAGAAATGTCCGATTGCAATGGCAGCAGCAATATTTTCGAAATTATACCAACCGGGCAGATTTGTGCTATAGGTATGAGGATCAAGGTGTGGCTCTTGTGTAGAGAACACCACCACGGGAGAATCTTTCACCAATACAATTTTATTGTCTTTCAGATATTCTACGGTCTCTCTGAATTTCCGACCTTGTGCCATGCCCATCAGGCTTTCGTTCCTGGCATTCAGAAATACTGTTCCACCTGATTTTACCAGAAAATCATATAGCTCACCCTTACCTTTTTTCACTCCTTCTACCCCACCAAAACCCTCTAAGTGTGCTTTGCCCACATTCGTAATAAAACCATGGGTAGGTTCACAGATAGTACATAAATCCCTGATTTCGCCCTGATGATTGGCTCCCATTTCTATGACAGCTATTTCGTAGCTATCATCAAGCCCCAGGAGTGTCAAGGGTACACCGATATGATTATTCAGATTACCTTTAGTATAAAAAGTATTATATTTTTTAGATAGTACAGTTGCTACCAATTCTTTAGAGGTAGTTTTACCATTCGAGCCGGTTAAGCCAACAAAAGGAATACTGAATTGCTGACGGTGATAGTTAGCCAGTTTTTGCAATGTATACAGCACATCGTTCACCAGAATACAGGCATCGCTGATTGCATATTTTTCTTCGTCAACTACCACATATTTTGCGCCTTTTTCTAATGCTTCCTTGGCAAATTCGTTGGCATTGAATTTATCACCTTTCAATGCAAAAAACATCAGCCCCTCTTCAATCTTTCGTGTGTCTGTCGAAACGCCTGTACAGGTTTTAAATTTCTCGTATATTTCAGCTATTGACATTGCTTTGTGTCCGGTATAATTTCAGGATAATAATTTTCGGTAAATTTAATGCTAAACTTGAACATATGGCTCAAACACAAAGCCATTTCTTTTCTGAAGTTTGTTTACTTTCCGAACTTGATATAAAACAAAAAACCTCCGGAATCCCGGAGGCTCTTGTCCTATTAACAAAAAACACGATACTTACTTATTGCTTACTATACCATTTGGGTCAATGACTTTATCAAATACTTTAGAGCCGTTTGATAGCAGAATATGGAGTTCGTTTGTCTGATAGACCTCTCCGAACTTTTCTTTCAAATCTATCTCTAATAGATGGTCCATTTCTGCGGCACATTCAATCCCGGTTCCCCGTTCAAGACTCACTACCAGAAAAACAGTAAGTGGATAAGATTTGCGCATAATACCATCCCATACTACTTTATAATTGCTTTTATTGCAACCACCGTTTACCCATATCTTCAGTATATCATTTTCTCTTTTTATGTCTTTTATTTCAAAGTGACGGGTTTCGTTGACACGTGCGTTGAGTAGCCTGGTATATTCTGCCTCGCTTACTTCAAATGCAACTTTATCTCCATTTGGTGCGGGGTCAGTACTTTTTGATTTACAGCCTGCCAGAGCAACTACTAGTGCAAAAATGGTGAATATTGTTTTAATAGCTTTCATAATTGTGAACTCTTAAAAGGTTAATACTTATTTTTCTGAATGATTCTGTTTTGGGTAAAGTGGTTGGAAGAAGTATGGAAAAACTTGGATAAGCGTGGCTTATATTCATCTCGAGGCAAGCATATTCTGATAATATTCATATTTTTGCTATTGCATTCAATAAAATTCCAATTTTATGGTTCTTCTTCACAAACGCCTTACCTTTGCCATTACAGCCTTTTTTATTTTATTCAGTATGCCAGGTTTAGCACAAACACAGGATTTTTCAAAGACGTTATTTGCTCAATACGATACTTTCAAAGAAACTGCTATTACTCATCGCCGTTTCAAACACGTAGACCTTGTGCCATTGATTCATAAATTGCCTTTCGAAAAACAGGTAGCAGGGAAATCTTTTGAGGATAGAGACTTGTATCAGATAAAACTGGGCAATGGACCAACCAGAATACTTTTATGGTCACAGATGCACGGCGACGAGCCGACTGCTACTATGGCATTGCTTGATATATTCCGGTTTTTTCAGGCGAAAAACGACGGGTTTGATGAACTCAGACAGAGTATTTTAGCAAATACTACCTTGTATTTTGTGCCGATGTTGAATCCGGATGGTGCAGAGCGTTACCAGAGGCGTACAGCCACTGAAATAGACATGAATCGCGATGCTTTGCGTTTTCAAACACCCGAAGGGGCACTGCTGAAGAAATTGCAGGATGAACTAAAACCTGAATTTTCGTTTAATCTGCATGATAAAAACACCCGTTATAGTGCGGGAAGAAGCGGCAAGCAGGCCACTGTTTCTTTCCTGGCTACGTCTTATGATTTTGATAGAAGCTGGAATCCAGTCAGAACAAAAGCCATGCAGGTAATATGTGGTATGATTGAGGCACTGCAAAACTTTATTCCGGGTCATCTGGGGCGTTGGAACGACGAACATGAGCCGCGTGCCTTTGGAGACAATATAGCTAAATGGGGAAGCAGTCTGATTTTGATAGAATCGGGTGGATATAAAGACGATATTGAAAAACAGTTTATCCGTAAACTGAATTTTGTGGCTATTCTGACGGGTTTACAAGCCATAGCACAGAAGTCTTATACACATTATAAACTGGCTA
>CALRLS020000121.1:0-11875 GCA_943368815.1 Cyanobium sp. NIES-981 | reverse complement strand
AGAACAACAGAAACAAATAGTATTTTAAGTCTGGTAAATCCCAGTGGTAATCCGGCTGCCCTGACTATTACACCCATTGCTGGTGGCACACGCGCTGTTTCTGCAACACTGATTATCACACGTATACAATAATTGCCACAACTGAATTTATTTAAATAGCCAATAATGGAAACTTTAATAAATGTAGGAGGTAGGACAAAACTACTCTCCAGAGATGTGGCATACTTTGAAGCCGACGTAAACTATACTATTATTCATTATGCCATAGGAAAAACGAAGATCGTAGCTACTACCATAGGTCATATTCAGGACAGATTAGGTGTAGAAAGTGGTTTTATCAGACCCAACAGAGGATTTCTTATTAATCTTGATTATATACAAAGTTTGCGCTTAGGAAAACTGTTCTTACAAAACAAAATGAAGGTGAGTATTTCGAGACGAAAAGTAGTGTACTTAACGCCAATAGTAGAAGACCATTTCGAAAAAAAGAACTTGTCTCTTGCTTTTGCTAAAATAGTCAAAAAAGGTAAAGCAGAAATAATCAGAAAATAGAAAAAACTGATTGAGTATCCTAAAAATGGGTTGACTATATTAGCCAACCCATTTTTTATGACCTTTCAATACTATGCTTTCAATTGTGCAAACTCTTTAGCAAAATAACTCAATATAATATTTGCTCCTGAACGTTTAATACTCAACAGCATCTCATACATTGCCTTCTGCCCGTCAATCCAGCCATTCTGAGACGCAGCCTTAATCATGGCATATTCACCTGAAACATTGTAGGCTGCTATCGGCAAAGGGAAATTTTCAGATAAGGTTTTAATAACATCAAGATAAGAGAAAGCCGGTTTTACCATCAGGAAATCAGCCCCTTCTTCCATGTCTAACTGTGCTTCTATTAAAGCCTCACGCACATTGGCAGGATTCATCTGATAGGTTTTTTTATCTCCAAACTTGGGCGCTGAATCGAGCGCATCACGAAAAGGGCCATAAAATGCACTGGCATATTTAGCCGAATAAGACATGATGCTTACACCGGTAAAGCCTTCATCATCTAATAATTCCCGGATATAACCAACACGACCGTCCATCATATCTGATGGCCCCAGAATATCTGCTCCGGCACGTGCTTGCGCCAAAGCCATTTTACCTAATACATCTAAAGTCTCATCGTTCAGAATCTGACCGTTTTCTACAATCCCATCGTGTCCGTCACTGCTATAGGGGTCTAAGGCGATATCTGTCATTAAGGCTAAATCCGGAAATTTGTTTTTGATTTCGTTGAGCGCTTTCAGATAAAATGTGCCTGTCTTATAACTTTCGGTAGCATACTTGTCTTTTTTTGACTCTGGATAATTCGGAAACAGACAGATAGATTTGATACCTAAATCGGTTACTTCCTTCAATTCTTCCAGCAGTGTATCTAAAGAAAAACGATAGATGCCGGGCATTGATTTGATTTCGCTTTTGATATTGCTGCCTTCCATGGCAAACATCGGAAAGATAAAGTCATTGACCGAAAGTGTAGTTTCCTGCACTAAGTCTCTGATAGCAGCGCTTTTACGGTTTCTTCGTGGGCGGTGAATAAGCATGTTTGTATGTAGTATTAATCCTTTATTTAAAAATCAAGGGCATCGAATTCCTTAAAATGGCCGTTCATGGCGATACGGTCTTTGGTGCGTTCTACTTCAGAAACGACAGGTAAGATTCTTTCAAGATGCGCAACCAGTATTGTCTGACGCTGAGTTTCAGAGGCAATCGTCAATAACTCATATTCTTCACTGACCGAAAGGCCGATTTTATGGGCAATTCTATAACTGAATGGCTGATAATCCGGCTTATTATAATCTATTTTTAATTTCAACAAAGCATAAAGCTTGTCAACCAGACTTAGTAAAAATGGGTTAACAGTTTCAGTTAAATCATCGTTATCAATAAATTCTACCTCACCACCGGCATAGAGTTTGCCTTCTACCGGATTCTGGAAATCAGTAATTCTGAAAACTCTCTGGCCTTTGGTATTAATATCCATACGGCCATCTCCATAGCGTTTGGATAGCTGTGTGATATGCACTTCTGTTCCATGCCCGGCAAGCTTGTTATTCACAAAAGTAGGGATTCCGAAACTTGTATTATTTTCGAGGCACTCGTTAACAAGTTCTTTATAACGGGGCTCGAAAATATGGAGGTTCAGATCTTCATGTGGAAAGACTACCAGATTCAGTGGAAATAGCGGTAAAAAACTCATAGAAATCCGGTTTTGGTATAACAGGTTAACCCAAATTTCAGCCTTATTGTTTCGGTGGTGCAGGTTTTTCAACAGTTAAACCAATCGACATAATAAATGGCAATGGATCCTGCCGCATATATTGTTGTAGCTTGATAGTATACTTTCCTTTTTTCGGAAACTTATAACCACGACTCGAAAGAACTTTGCTATCATAAATATCACCTAAGCCTTTGCCTAAGGGCTTTCCGGTTTTAGGTTCAAACAGAATAACCTGTTCCAGACGTTTGCTTATCAGCTTATTATCAGGCCCATAGATATATCGGGTCAGGTATAGGTTATTATATTGATATTGGGAGGCATTTCTTACCAAAAGATAAATGTCGTACGGTATCTTCTCGTCAGCTACTTCAAAACTAAACGACGGAACATCTTTGATATACCAGTTAGTATCTTTAAAGTCTATAAAAGACTTATAAATGGCATTGCTGTCGCACCCAAGAACGGTGAAACACATTACGATGCCTATAATCAGTTTTTTCATTAAGCAAATGTATTTTCAAATTCAGGCCTATCAGGCCGACTGATTCGGGTCATTATTTTTGTTGTTGGCCTGAGGGTTATTCTTCGGCTGATTTCCCTGCGGTGGTTTATTTCCCCCCTGCATGTCGCCACTCCTGGAGTCACCACTCTGATTGTTTTGTTGTTTGTTCGGATTTCCTCCTTGCTTGTTTGGATTTCCACCCCTGGGATTCCCACCCTGTTTATTCGGGTTTCCGCCCTGAGGATTAGCTCCCTGATTGTTCTGCGGTTTATTGGGGTTTTCTCCGCCGCGTGGGTTATTCTGCGGCCTATTCGGGTTATTTCCTTGATTAGTAGGATTAGCCCCCTGATTAGGCTGATTTCCCTTTTGATTATTCGGGTTGTTATTCTGTTGTTTATTTGAGTCTCCACCTCGTGGGTTTCCTCCCTGATTACCTTGCTGAGGCTTGTTATTCCCCTGATTATTCGGATTCTGTTGCTTATTTGCGTTTCCGCCCTGATTAGGGTTCCCTCCCTGCTTAAACTGTTGTGGATTCTGGTTCTTATTCTGAACCGGATTTGCCTGTTTTTGGGCAGGGTTCTGGTTGTTCTGAACCGGATTTGCAGGCTTCGGATTGTTGTTCTGAGGTCTGGAATCTGTTTTCTGGTCTCTGTTAAAAGACTGATGAGGTTTTTTACCTTTATCTGTGTATTTTTTATCGAGACGGTCTAAATCAGAATTTCTTGGCGTATTTCTGTCTACAACAGTAGTATCAAGCAGATTCAAGTCTTCAAGCGAAGTAGGAGTGACCCCTCTTTCGTTCATTTTCATGATTTCTACTACCTTATGAATAGGTAACGAATGCCAGTTAATATCATTGTTATAGCTAAACCACATAATACGACGGAAGATGTCAGTCTTTTGTAAAACCGCAATTCCTTTCTCGGTCTTCAATGGTTTTTCTACTGTCGGAATATCGCTCAGCGCATCAAGATAAGTTTCTAATTCGTAGTTAAGACAGCATTTTAGGCGTCCGCACTGCCCTGAAAGTTTAGCAGGATTTAATGAAAGATTCTGATAACGGGCAGCAGAAGTAGGAATAGCCCTGAAATCGGTTAACCAGGTTGAGCAGCATAATTCCCGGCCACAAGAACCTATACCACCGACACGACCGGCCTCCTGACGAAGACTGATTTGTTTCATTTCGACACGAATCTTGAATTCGGCAGCAAGCAATTTGATTAATTCACGAAAATCGACACGGTCATCGGCTGAATAATAGAAAGTAGCTTTGGAATTATCTGACTGAAACTCAACGTCTGATACTTTCATCTGCAATTTCAGTTCTTTCGCAATTTCACGTACCCGATACATGGTGGGTAAATCGCGGGCAATTGCCTGCTGGTGTTTTTCAAGGTCTTTTTCGTGTACTGCTCTCAGAATTTTCTTGATGTTGTCATCATCCTGCACCCCTTTTTTTATCATCTGCAGGCGAACGAGTTCACCCTGCAATGAAACACTACCCACATGAAAACCCGTCTGCATCTCGCAGGCTACAAAGTCTCCTGTATAAAGTTCAAGGTTATTGGTATTTCTGAAATACTCTTTTCTACCACCTTTAAACTTTACCTCGACAACATTATAGCGCATACTCATCGGTACTTCCATATTAGAAAGCCAATCGTACGCATTCATTTTATTGCATCCACCTGTTGAACAGCCGCCCGAAGAGCACCCTGCTACAGTTTTATGATTCGATTTCTCGGTTCTATCTAAGGCTTTTACTGCTCCGCAGCCACCTGATGAACATTGTCCACAGCCCATATCCTCTCTGTTGTAATGAGTTTATATTTAATTAATAAAGAATGATGGGGGTAAATAACAAATTAGTGAATTAGTGATTGAGCGAATTAGTGAATAAATTATGAAGACTAATTCGGAACCTAACATACATCATCATTTAAACACATCATTATACTTAAACAGATACAGGCAAAATGTCAGAATAATGCTATTTCTTTAAACATTAAAGATTGTTATTGTTATTTTTGGTGCTTGAAATATCTCATCAAACATCGAATATCTACTATAATAAATAAGTCCGGAATAGCTTACTCTTCTTCTTTTAAATACGCTAAAAGGTCTTTGCCTATATCTTTTCTATAATACTTTCCGTCAAATATAATGTTTTTTGCTAATCTTTGTGATTTTTGACGGGCAGAATTTAGTGTACGCGCCATTGCCACTGATACAATCACCCGTCCACCGTTGGTTACTACTGTGTTATCATCTGCTATTTTTGTGCCTGCATGAAAAATAATCGTATCTTTTTCAGCTTCGGGTATCTGCATTATGTCGCCTTTCCGGTAATCTTCCGGATAACCTTTTGCAACAATTACGGTTGCAATGGCGGCTTTAGGATTGAGCGAAAGCTTAATTTTATCCAGTTTACCATCAGCAGTTGCTTTCATGAGTTTTACCATATCAGTTTTGATTCTCGGTAAAACTACTTCCGTTTCCGGATCTCCCATACGGGCATTGTATTCTATCACGTAGGGTTCGCCATTTACATTCATTAGACCAACGAAAATGAAACCTACATATTTGATTCCCTCAGCCTGCAAACCTGCTAAAGTAGGTTTTACAACTGTTTCTTCTACTTTTTGCAAAAAGGCTTCATCGGCAAACGGAACCGGAGAAACAGCCCCCATACCACCGGTATTAAGTCCTTTATCGCCTACACCGATGCGTTTATAGTCTTTTGCCTCAGGCAGAATTTTATAGTTCTTGCCGTCAGACAACACAAATACCGATAACTCTATACCAGTCAGAAATTGCTCTACCAATACTTTACTGCTTGCATCACCAAATTTAGCTTCTGCCAGCATTTCATGCAGACTTTGTTGGGCTTCTTTGAGTGTTTCAGCAATAATCACACCTTTTCCGGCGGCAAGGCCATCTGCTTTGAGTACAATAGGCAGCGATTGCGTTTCCAGATACGCAAGCCCTTCGGCAAGGGTATCTTTTGTAAAGGTTTGAGATGCCGCCGTTGGAATCCCGTATTTCTGCATAAAATTCTTCGAAAAATCTTTACTGCCTTCCAATTGAGCCCCGGCAGCGTCCGGACCAACAATTTTAATTTTTTTAAGGGCCTTATCTTTTTTGAAGAAATCTACAATGCCTTTTACAAGTGGGTCTTCCGGCCCTACAATTACCATTTCGATATTATGCTCTTTTACTGCCTGCGCAATTCCTGTAAAATCGCTTACGGCAATCGGTAAATTGGTAGCCAGTGTTGCAGTGCCTGCATTACCCGGAGCAACAAAAAGTTTCGTCAGATTCTTTGATTGAGAAATTTTCCAGGCAAATGCATGTTCACGACCACCGGAGCCAATAATCAAAATGTTCATTTAGTCTAAAATTAGTGTTCCAAAGGGGCAAAGGTCGGAAGTTTTTTGGAATAAGAAAAAAATGCTTTCAGAAAATGGTGCTTGTATGGACTAAAACTCGAATACACCTTCCTGTTTTACTTTATCTAAAGTCTGATGAATGGCTTTTTTACCCTTGAAAGCAATCTTTTTTGAAACAACCGAAGCAGCCGTGAAATAAGCCAATCTGGTATGAACCTCGCCTTGACCGAAAAACTCTTTCTCAGTGCTTAAGTCTTCTAAGGGCAAAGGCTTTTTTGACAGATAAAATAGTTCATTCGTGAAAGCCTTATAGCGCTGAACACTGTCTGACGTATTCACAAAACGGTAATCAAGCATCAGGGCCACTCCTTCATCAAACCATGTCGGAATTTTCGTTTTGGTTTTCCACCAGCCTATACGGGTCATTAATTCATCGTGAGACATCTCATGGGCAATTACATCAGGGTTCAGTCCATCTTTGTTTAGTACTATCCATGAGCCAAAGGGAGTGCCAATGGTACAGCCTGCTCCTTCGGATGTTCTGCAATATTTCTGATATTCTTCCGCATCATCACAAAATATAATGCTTGCTTCGCCTTTCTGTGTACCCCAGAAATCTTCTAAACGTTTTTTAGCAATTTTAATATACTTTTTTAATGAATCCTGCTGTTTTAAAGTAGATGTATTTGCAGCATATACATGCGGTTGTATTGTAATGAAATCATCGTATCGCACAAAAGCACATCGTAATACCTGCGGGAAAACCGAGATAAAAAGCAAAAAGCAGAAAAACAGAATGATGAATATTGGTTTAAGAAGTTTCATTATTCTTTTAACATACCATACCGAAACGAAAGTTCGGTTTATAGCATTTATGTTATTAGGAGTTACTTACAATTGGGCTAAAGCCCAATCGGATGATGTATCCATTTTACCTCCAGCTAAAGCAGGAGGCAATTAAAGAGCCGCGCACTGAGTCCGCCTATTTTCAAATGGAGGTAAAAAAAAATAATTATCCGAATTTACCATAGCCAAAGAATAAGTGAAGCTTGAAAACTGGATTAAAAAAAATTAAGGACAATCAATAGATAATACAATTGAGTATTCTTCCAGCATAAAGCAGCGGGCACCTCAACGAGGCAATTAAAGAGCCCTTTTTAAAATAAGAATAGTTATTTATAATTGGCTCTACATTATTGATTTATTCAATTGCCTCCTGCTTTAGCTGGAGGATTCCTAAATTATATCACCCAATTGGCTTTAGCCAAAACATGGTGCACGATTTTTTGACCACCGGCATGCAGTCAGAAAATATACTTTAAACATGCTTTTATTAAAAGATTATAACGTAATTTTGGCAAAATTTTTAATAACCTTACGAATAAAAATATATGTATCAAATTATCCAACCGATTCACTCATATCTTGCATACATTACTTTATTTCTATTGGCTTTTGCAACCATTAACGGTATAATGGGGACCACCAGTCAGACAGCTTTTGAAGAAAAACATGCAAGAATCAATAAATTTGCTCTCATAGCAACCCATACTATGTTCTTGCTGGGCATTATTTTATTATTTGTTTCGCCGATTGCACAGTCTGCCTTTGCTGACATGAAGGCTACTATGAAAAATAGTACTTTGCGTCTTTATGCTATTGAGCACCCAACAATTAATCTTATTGCCGTTATTTTAGTAACAATAGGTAATGCCCGTGTGAAACGCGCTGTGGGTAACGGGAGGAAATTTAAACAGACCATGATTTTCTTTGGTTTAGCCTTATTCTTGATTTTGAGTCGTATTCCATGGAGTAACTGGTTTGATTGATTTGTATGATTTATAGCCTGCTTTGGGCTATAGATGCACCATAATCAATTGCAAAATAAAGTTTATCAAATAAATTATGTTAAGACCATATATAGGAAGTCTAGGGCATTTGTCCATTATTATCGCTTTCGTTGCTGCCTTAGTTTCTACTTATGCTTATTGGCAGGCCAGTCGTCCGACTACTCAGGCCTTGAAAGATGTAGCTACAGATTGGCTCAAATTCGCCCGTCGTGCTTTTTATGTCCATACTATAGCTGTTATCACGGTTTGTGCTTCATTACTGAGCATAATTTTCAATCATTATTTTGAGTACCACTATGCCTGGGATAACTCTTCATGGAGTTTACCTGCCAGCTATGCAATTTCCTGTTTCTGGCAGGATCAGGAGGGTAGTTTTTTACTCTGGATGTTCTGGAATGTGATTGTGGGAGTAATATTGATTAACTCGTCTCTGAGAAAATATAAAAATCTGGAAGCGCCTACGCTTACCATTTTTACATTGGTGCAGACTTTTCTGGCTTCAATGATTCTGGGAGTTGTTATTTTCGGAGAATTCAAAATAGGTAGTTCTCCATTCCTGACTCTTAGAGAATCGATGCCTGATATTCCCGTATGGAAAACGAACCCGAATTTTGTTCCTAAAGATGGGAATGGGCTGAATCCTTTGCTTCAGAATTACTGGATGGTTATTCACCCACCAACGCTGTTTCTGGGCTTTGCACTTACATTAGTTCCGTTTGCCTTTTGTATGGCAGCTTTATGGAGAAAACAATATACAGAATGGATAAAACCTGTTTTGCCATGGACATTGGTAGCGGCGGTAGTGCTGGGTACCGGTATCATGATGGGGGGAATCTGGGCCTATGAAACCCTGAATTTTGAGGGTTACTGGAATTGGGACCCGGTTGAAAACGCAGTATATGTACCCTGGCTGATATTGGTAGCAAGTTTTCATACAATGCTATTGGCCAGAAAAAACAGTACTGCTTTAAAATACACCATTATATTGGTTATTGCACAATATGTACTGATTCTCTATTCTACATTTCTAGCCAGAAGTGGAGTATTAGGCAATGCTTCGGTGCACTCGTTTACTGATTTAGGTCTTTCAGGCCAATTGCTTCTTTATCTCTTTACTTTTATCATTGCAGCGGTGGTTTTATCAGCCGTTCGCTGGAAAGAGCTGCCTAAAGATGCGCAGGAGATTTCTACATTCTCACGCGAGTTCTGGGTTTTTATGGGGGTATTGATGTTAAGTCTGGCGGCTTTTCAGGTAATTGTTACTACGTCTATTCCGGTTTATAATAAAATAGGGGAGGTATTCGGGGCAAAACTCAACATGGCATTGCCAACCAATCAGGTAGAACACTATACACGTTTTCAGATGTGGTTTTTTACGGTGATTGTCATGCTAAGTGGTATTGCACAGTTTTTCTGGTGGAAACGTGTCAAGAAGGAAAGTCTTTCTAAATTATTGAATCCGCTTATTATTACGCTTTTAGTTTCAGCATTGATTATCACTTTTGCTAAAATAACCAACTGGCAATATATCATCTTATTGACGGCCTCTACCTTTAGTATTGTAGCGAACGGTAGTATTCTGACGGATATTCTGAAAGGAAAATTTAAAGTAGCCGGAGGAGCCATTGCGCATATTGGTGTGGCTTTAATGCTTATCGGTATTATGTATTCTTCGGCCTATGAAAAAATAGTTTCTCTGAATTTTTCAGGTTCAGAAATATTTGAGGGCAATGATAAAGAAAATAAAGAGAATGCCCTGCTTTGGTTGAATCGTCCTACAGAATTCAGCGATTTCTCTTTTACATATAAAGGACAATTTGTAGATGTAAGAAATGTGCCGGGTTATATAGAGAAAAAATACATTCTGCCCGTACCGGGTAGTAGTTTCAAGGGAATAGCACGTGCTGATGTAGTTGATGGCGACAAAACCTTTTATAAGCGTGGCGATACTTTGGAGTATGAAGCCGAAAATACCTATTATCAGGTAGCTTATACAGATAAAAACGGTAAGAGTTTTAATCTCTACCCACGTTTTCAGATAAATGAAAAAATGGGAAATGTGGCCTCGCCTGATATTAAGAAGTTCTGGAATAAGGATATTTATACGCACGTTCGCTTTGTAACCTTAGATGAAGACAGAGAGTGGAGTGTACCTGAAGAGTTTACAGTTGCCGTAGGAGATACATTTTTTGTGAACGACTACGTGTCCATTCTACAAAATGTAGAGGGCGTAAACGAAGTAGATGGCATGAAACTTAATGCAGGTGATGCCGCTGCCAGAGCCATCGTAAAAGTTTTAGACAGAAATGTGGCTGTAACCATGCGCCCGGTCTTTGCTATCCGCAATCATGAAATATGGAGTAAACCCGAAGTAAATACAGAAATGGGGCTACGTATGCAGTTAACAAAAATTGACCCGGCCACCGGTAAGTTTACCTTCTCTGCAAGCAGGGGTCAGCGTGAATTTATTGTATTAAAAGCGCTGGAAAAACCTCAGATTAATTTACTCTGGTTTGGATTCCTGTTAGTCATAGTAGGGGTGGTTCTTGCGGCTGTCAGGCGGTTTGTGATTGTTGGGGCTGAATAGGGATATGTTTTTTAGAAATGTCGAATTTATATTTTTGTAATCCGATGAACCACCTCATTCTCAATACCTTCTAGTATTTTATGACTTTTTTAGAAAACATCTACCATAATTTTGAAACGAGAATTACGCTTTTTCTGGAAGCGGGGAATTGGCGGTGGCGTGTGGTAATAGTTTCAGGGATTTTGATGTTATTGTCTTTTTTCAATAATACTATGCCCTTCGATGATTTTCATTTGTATTACGAAGAGGTGATTGTTAAGAAAAGTGAGTTTTTTCTATATAAAATAACAAAAGACCGCGCACAAAATTTAACCGAACACAGGGTTTATGAAGAGCCCGCCTCTAATAACCGTGTTTTTCGGCTTACTTTGCCGGTCTTAGTGAAAGTATTGCATATCAGACACGTGAGTGTTTTTATCTACGGATTACAGCTATTGTTAGGTGTCTTACTTTACTTCTTGCTGACAAAATTCCTTTTTGAAATACTCAACGATAAAATGGCTACGCTTTTAGCGATGATAGCGCTGGCCTGTATTTATTTTGGCACCTCATTTTTTGTTGAAAATTGTGGCTACGGTGATTTCTACGCTTTTTTCTTTTTATTCTTAGCCATGTACTTCCGTAATCCGCTCATCATTTTTGCTTCTATCTTTGCCGCAACCTGGTGTGATGAACGGGCAAGTGTAGCAAGCGGCCTGGTCTTTTTATGGTGGTGGATTGCACCAACCATTAAAGACAAGCGGAAAATAAGTTTTGTCCCAGGTTGGCAGATGATTGCCGTCATTTTAGGCGTTATTGCTTATGGAGGTCTGCGCTTATATCTGATGAAATATGTGGGTATGACGGCAACTTACAAAGAGGGTGAATTTATGCAGATGATACTTGATAGCTGGCGTTCTTTCGGCTTTAAATTCACCTGGGTTTTAGAAGGTTTCTGGCTGGTGATGCTTTTAGCTTTTTACATCTTATATAATAATAAAGAGTATCAGAAATTAGTATTGGTTGCAGGTGGGACAATAGCAATGGTTTTCTTAGGTATGACCACTTTCGATTCGACGCGTAGCGGCTCTTATGTATTCCCGATGATTTTTTTAGGAATTATGCTTGTTCGTACTAAACTGACAGACAGACAGTTGAGGATTTTACTGGCTATCGTTGCGCTGTTATGCTTTTTGCACCCATTGGCCACCAAAACCAGAGGTGTAGGGTATTTTTTGATGTAACACGGAATGGTATTCCGTGAAAACGTTCCACGGAATACCGTTCCGTGTTACC
>CALRLS020000120.1:0-11912 GCA_943368815.1 Cyanobium sp. NIES-981 | reverse complement strand
TAAGCAGGCCGTTCCGGTACGTGATTACGAAGATGTAAAGCACTATATCAACCAGATTTTAGAAGGCGAAGAAAACATACTATGGCCGGGCAAACCATTGTACTTTGCCAAGACCTCCGGCACTACCTCCGGCACCAAATATATTCCTATCTCAAAGGACTCTATTCATAATCATATAAACTCAGCCAAGAATGCCCTGCTCAATTATATCCACGAAACAGGCAAATCAAAATTCTTAGACGACAAACTTATTTTTCTATCAGGTAGCCCTGAAATGAAAGAAAAACATGGGATTCATATCGGGCGACTTTCGGGTATTTCTACCCACCATGTTCCGGCTTATCTTCAAAGCAACAGGATGCCTTCTTACGAAACCAATTGTATTGAAGACTGGGAAGAAAAACTGGAGAAAATTATTGACGAAACCATTAACCAACCCATGAGCCTTATCTCGGGTATTCCGCCCTGGGTGCAGATGTATTTCGATAGGATTCAGGCCCGTACAGGCAAAAAAATAAAAGATGTATTCCCGGCTTTTGACTTGTTTGTATATGGTGGAGTAAACTTTGAACCTTATAGAGCTAAACTTTTTGAATCTATCGGCAAACCTGTTGATTCGATAGAATTGTATCCTGCCTCCGAAGGTTTCTTTGCCTATCAGAATGAGCAGCATGACCCAGGAATGCTGCTATTACTAGACACCGGGATTTTCTACGAATTTATTCCTGCAGATGAGTATTTCAATGAAAGACCAACACGGCTGAGTATTGAGCAGGTAGAGCTCGGAAAAAACTATGCGCTGGTCATTAACAATAATGCAGGGCTTTGGGGCTATTCAATCGGAGATACAGTTAAGTTTGTTTCGCTTGACCCATATAAGGTAATTGTATCAGGCAGAATCAAACATTTTATTTCGGCATTCGGCGAACATGTGATTGGTGAAGAGGTAGAAAAAGCCATGAAATATGCCTGTGAACGCCACCCGGAAGTAGAGATAATAGAGTTTACAGTAGCCCCAATGGTAACGCCCAACGAAGGGCTGCCTTATCACGAATGGCTGATTGAATTTGCTACACCTCCTAAAAACATGGAGCAATTCGCCGAGGATCTGGACGCAAGAATGATAAAATTGAATGTGTATTACGATGATCTTATCACAGGTAGTATACTCAGAAAATTAGTCATTACCCCCCTACAAAGAGATGCCTTTATTAATTACATGCGTTCGCAGGGAAAATTAGGCGGGCAAAACAAAGTCCCTCGTTTATCGAATGACAGGAAAATTGCGGATTTATTGGGTAAAATGATCTGATCTATGTTTTTTAATCACGAGTTACACAGGGTAAAAAACACCTAAACAGTGAAGCACAGGGCCTCAACTCAGGGTCACTCCATGGTAAAAATGATGTTCATGTATTAACCATAATGAAAATGTATATGAACATTTTTCCATAATTTCACGTTGAAAAACCAACGAACATCGCATCAACAAACATGAAAGTCGAACAAATTTATACCGGTTGCCTGGCACAGGGAGCCTATTATATTGAGTCTGGCGGTGAAGCCGCCATCATTGATCCCCTACGTGAAGTAAACACCTACATCAATAAAGCGCAGAAAAGCGGAGCCACTATCAAATACATCTTTGAAACCCATTTTCATGCAGATTTTGTTTCGGGTCATTTAGAGCTTTCACAAAAAACCAATGCCTCTATTGTTTATGGTCCGAATGCCAATCCTGCCTTTGAAAGCATTATCGCCACCGATGGACAAGTGTTTGAGCTGGGCAAAATCAAAATAAAGGTTTTGCATACCCCCGGCCATACCATGGAATCTTCCTGCTATTTATTGTTCGATGAAAATGGCAAGGAACATTGTATTTTCACAGGAGATACTCTTTTTATAGGAGATGTAGGACGCCCTGATCTCGCCCAGAAATCTGACCTGACCATACATGACTTGGCAGGTTATTTATATGATTCACTCAGAAACAAAATCCTTCCACTACCCAATCATATCATTGTATATCCGGCTCATGGGGCAGGTTCGGCTTGCGGTAAGAATATGAGCAAAGAAACATTCGATTCGTTAGGACATCAGAAACAAGTAAACTATGCGCTACAGGAACAAAGCAAAGAAGACTTTATCGTTGCCGTAACTGACGGATTAACACCCCCTCCCTATTATTTCCCGAAAAACGTACAATTGAATAAAACCGGCTCGGCCAGCTTAGAAAAAGTGATGGAGTCCGGCCTTCAGGCGCTTTCTCCTGAAGCTTTTGAAGTGGCAGCCAATGAAACCGGAGCCGTGATTATAGATACCCGCCAGGCGGCTGATTTCAAAGATGCTTT
Source organism: Cyanobium sp. NIES-981 (assembly GCA_943368815.1). Lineage (GTDB taxonomy): Bacteria > Bacteroidota > Bacteroidia > Cytophagales > Spirosomataceae > Emticicia. The sequence continues at coordinate 9,561 of CALRLS020000120.1, read as the reverse complement.
TATCCCGAATAGTATTAATATCGGCATTAAAGGCGATTTCGCCCCCTGGGTCGGAACTCTCATAACTGATATTCAACAGCCGATTATTTTCGTGGCCGATGCAGGTCTGGAACAGGAAGTAATCACCCGCCTATCAAGAGTAGGTTATGATAATATATTAGGCTATTTGGCAGGCGGCATTGAAGCATGGAAAGCAGCAGGTAAAGAAACTGATAATATCGAATCTATCACAGCCGAAGAATTTGCCAGAAAATACCAGCAGGAAGATTTAGTGATAAAGGACGTTCGTAAAAATTCAGAATTTGAAACCGAACATTTGGCCAATGCAGACAATATACCTCTGGCATATATAAGCGAAAACATGGCTGAATTTTCAAAGGGAAAAACCAATTATATTCATTGTGCCGGAGGTTATCGCTCTATGATTGCCTCCTCCATATTAAAGTCAAGAGGCTTTGATAACGTCGTAAATATTGACGGAGGCATAGGTGCCATCAAGCCACTATTGCCTACATCCGATTTAGTCACTTCACTCTAAAATCAGGCACTTATATCATGTCCTGATATAAGTGCCGTTTTCCTTATCCTCTCAAATATCCTCTCAGCTAAAACTGCCACCATTTATCATAATATTGATGCAAATTACTGTAGATACACATATTTTTGTACGTTAAAACAGCTTAGGGTTGTCAGTAAGTATTAATTCTCTGAACAAAGTACATTCTCTACCCTGATCCTCTTTTACAAATGCGTGAAAACTCAAATAACTATACCGTTTTATAAATTATGTTACAATTTTTGAAGTACGTCTTTGCAACAATCGTTGGGCTCTTTTTATTCTTTGTGGTTTGTTTCTTTATTATGGTAGGTATTGGCTCAATGATGTCTAGTGCAGACGAAAAGACCTTTGTGTCAAAGAACTCGGTGCTAAAAATTGACCTTAATCAGATTATTACAGAAAATACTCCGCAGGAAGACCCATTTACAGAACTGATATCAGGTGGCCGTGGCCCTGGTCGGCTAGGTTTGCCTCAAATCAAAGAGGCAATTGCTAATGCAAAACTAGACCCGAATATCAAGGGTATATATCTACATGCCGAATATCCTTCGGCAGGCTTTGCCACCTTAGAAGAAATCAGAAGCTATTTGGCTGATTTTAAAAAATCTAAAAAGTTTGTGTATTCTTATGGAGAGGTATTATCTGAAGGAGCCGTTTATCTGACCTCAGTGGCGGATAAAAGCTATCTGACACCAAGTGGTGGGCTAGACTTCAATGGCCTGAATGCCAAATATACTTTCATGAAAGGCTTATTTGAAAAGATTGGTGTAAAACCTGAGATTTTCAGAGTGGGTGAATATAAAAGTGCGGTTGAGCCTTTTTTCAGAACCAATATGAGTGATGCCAATCGTGAGCAGACACAATCGTTTATTAATGATATTGCTGCCCGTTTCTATGGCGATATTTCGCAATCAAGAAATATCCCTATTGAAGAATTGAACAATGTTCTTAATGGCGCTTTGATTCAGGAACCTGCCGATGCCGTAAAATATAAGCTGATTACTAACACAGGATATTGGGATGAATTTGAGCAGGCCGTACGCCACGAATTAGGTTTGAAAGAAGACAAGAAAATCGAATATGTTACGATACATAAATACCTGAAAGCTGAAAAATATGTAAAAGAAGGTAGCTTGTCGAATAAAATTGCAGTGATTGTAGGCGAAGGCGATATTGTAACAGGTGAAGGAGAAGAAGGAAGTATTGGTTCAGATAAAATCGTGAAAGAATTGCAAAAGGCTCGTAAAGACCCTAAAGTAAAAGCGATAGTGCTTAGAATCAACTCCGGTGGCGGTAGTTCTCTGGCATCTGATATTATGTGGAGAGAGGTTGAGCTGACCAAAAAAGTAAAACCTGTGATTGCTTCAATGGGAGACTATGCAGCCTCGGGTGGTTATTATATGGCTATGGCCTGCGATACAATCGTGGCCCGTCCGACGACCATTACAGGCTCAATCGGTATTTTCGGAATGATTTTCAATGTTGAAACCCTGATGAATCAGAAACTGGGAATTACTTTCGATGGTGTAGGTTCACATAAATTCTCTGATTTCCCGTCGGCAACACGTACTATGAGTGATGCAGAAAAAATGATGATTCAGAATAGTGTAAATCATGGATACGAGATGTTTACAACTAAAGCTGCCAAAGGTCGCCATATGAGTGTTGAACAACTGAAAGCCATTGCCAGTGGTAGAGTATGGACTGGTACACAGGCAAAAGCAAATGGTCTGGTTGATGTATTGGGTGGTATTGATGATGCCATCAGAATTGCAGCCAAAAAAGCAAAATTAAAAGAAGGCGATTACCGCGTAAAATATTTACCTATCCAGAAATCAGGTCTGGAAGCATTCATTGATAAATTCGGAAAAGACCAGGAAGAAGAAAAAGTGAGAGCCTATCTGGGTAGCCTTGCTCCATTTGCCAAACAGATAAAAACGTTGCAAAGCATGGATAAATTGCAGGCAAGAATGCCATTCGAATTAGAAATTAAATAAGCATTTATAGTTGCTAAGGCATCCGTTAAGGCAATAAAACCAGCAGAAGAGAGAAAAAAGTACTACCTTTGTGCTTTATTCTCTCTTCTTTGTTGTATAGATAATATCTGTATAACATGAAATATACAATCATTAAGGATTGTCTGAATCAGAAAATAGTATGAAACTCACCGAAGCTAAATTTATTCAAAGTGCCTCTGACTACCGCAAAAGCCCTAAGCCTTTGATGCCGGAATATGCATTTATAGGCAGGTCGAACGTTGGAAAATCGTCTTTGATTAATATGCTCACGGCTAATAAAACTTTAGCTAAAACTTCCCAGACTCCAGGGAAAACCCAATTGATTAACCATTTTCAGGTAAATAATAATTGGTTTCTGGTCGATTTACCCGGCTATGGCTTTGCCAAAGCACCCAAAGCAGAGCGGGAGAAATGGGATAAAATGATATGGGACTATCTGATAAACAGAGAAAACCTGATGTGTGTCTTTGTGCTGATTGATATTAGAATAGAACCGCAGACTGTCGACCTCAATTTTATTGACGCCTTGGGCGAAAAAGATATTCCTTTCTATCTGGTATTTACAAAAGCCGATAAAGTAGGTAAAGTAGTAGCAGACGAGAATATTGATTTATTCAAAAAAACGATGTTAATGACCTGGAGTAAGGTACCACCTTATTTTGTCACTTCGTCTGAAAGAAGGACGGGACGTGAAGAATTATTGAAAGCAATAGACGACTTAAATCAGTCTTTTAAAAAATAATTTATAATTTTGCACCAGTATGAATCGTTGATTAGCAAAGCTACCAACTGATAGTATAAACTTTTAAAACATTGACAAGGCCATTGCCTTCACATTAATAAAGCTCACCTTATTTATCAAATGGAATTATTAAGAGACATCGCCCATATATCGGGAAAAAGTGGATTGTATAAAATTTTAAAGCCGGGCCGTAATGGCGTAATAGTAGAGACGCTTGACGATAAGAAACTGCGTGAGATGGTAAGCGCCAATGCGCGTGTATCTGTTTTAAAAGATATTTCGATTTATACTGAAGACCAGAATAAATCATTGCCGCTATCGGATATTTTCTTAAAAATACGTGAGCTACATGGCGAAACTGTGGCAGATACCTATAAAAGCTTTTCGAACAATCAGCTATTCGATTTCTTTGCGCAGATAATGCCTGATTTCGACCGCCAGAAGGTATATCCTGCAGACATCAAGAAAATCATCAGCTGGTACAATGTTCTTTCAAAATATTTGCCTGAAGTATTTATTGCTCCGGCAACTGAAGCAGCAGCAGTTGAAACTGTAGAAGAAGAAACAAAAGCAGAAGCTTAAAATATACTATTTTGTAAAATCCCTGATTGGATAGTATATTCAATCAGGGATTTTTTTGTTAGCATTACTGCAGTTGGTTTTGCTTAATAATCGATTTTAATTCGAGCTTTTTTTTAGCTGTTTTGCTATTACCTTTGCAATGGACTATGCAAACCTCCCGGTTCGCACCACAAATGCCATATGAAAAGAATTCTTATTACAGGCGCTAACGGATTACTGGGCAGCGCCACAGCCAGAAAGTTTGTAGAGGCAGGAGGATTTGAAGTGCTGGCTTTATGCCGTACTGAAAGCGATTTAACCGCCCTCAAAGACATTGCCTCAAAAATCACCATTGTTGAGGGTGATATACTTGATATCGCCTCTCTGGAAAAGGCTCTGGCGAATGTAGACTATGTGGTGCATTCAGCGGCGGTGGTGTCTTATGCACCTAAAGACAAAAACCGCATGTATAAGACTAACATCGAAGGCACAGCCAATGTAGTGAATGTCTGTTTGACGAAAGGCATAAAAAAACTTTGCCATATCAGTTCCATAGCGGCTTTGGGCAAACCCAATGTTCCTTTAAAACTATCGGCCTCTGATACTTTTATTGATGAAGAACAAAAATGGGAGGACTCCCCCATTAATTCTAATTATGCTAAAACCAAATATCTCTCCGAACTGGAAGTATGGCGAGGCAAAGCAGAAGGCTTACCGATTGTTATAGTAAATCCTTCTGTTATACTAGGTGAAAGCGACTGGACTAAAAGCAGCACGCAGTTGTTTAAATATGCCTACGATGAGCATCGTTACTATAGCGATGGCAATATGAATTATGTGGACGTAAAGGATGTAATTGAAGCCATTTACCAGCTAACCACTTCTGATATTGAGGGTGAGAGATTCATCTTAAACGGAGGGACTGTCAGTTACAAAGACTTTTTTCAGAAAGTAGCCATATTATTCAATAAAAAGCCACCAATGAAAAAAGTTTCGCCTATTCTCACAGAGATTATCTGGCGTATAGAGGCGGTCAGGTCGTTCCTTACGGGAAAGGCGCCTTTGATTACCAAAGAGACTGCCAAAAACTCGTTAATGAAGTTTGTGTATAAGAATGATAAGATTCGCACAGCAATCAATTTCAAGTTTACTGATTTCGACGAAACCATTAAGCGGGTTAGTATGTTTTTAATAAAGAGTCATTGATTTTCCTGGGTAGAATGGCATAGCAGACCATGCTTTATTCCATTGAGATTGGTTGAAATTTTATTGGAGGAAATCCTTGACAATTAATAATAAATACTTATATTGAATCATAATTGTTGTGAGGTATTTGCGGGGATTGAGCAATTTAGTTGAAAACACTTTAAAAGCTTTATTTAAAGCTGTTTATAAAAAACAAAACCAACCCGGGCAAGTAAATATAATTACCGTCCTATGGTGGGGCCGTAAAAAACTTTGAGTAATCTTACATGCAACACGAATTCAGCGACCGATTCGAAAATTTCGATGACGCGGATGTAAAAGCTACTGTTGAACGTTTTGAAGGAATGCTCAAAAGCCAGGAAACGGTCTTCTTCGATGAAGAAACGTATGAACAACTATCTGAGTACTATCTCTTAACCGGAAAATTGGAGATGGCTATGAAAGCCTGTCGAATGGGACTTCAACAGTATCCCTACTCTCTCGACCTCCTTCTGGACCAAGCACAGATTCATGCCAACAACGAACAGTTTGATGATGCGATGGAAGTACTGGATAAAGCAGCCACTTTTAATCCGTCCGACAATGAAATCACTTATATGCGGGGCGTTATCTGCAACCTGATGGGTAGCTATGAAGAAGCCATTGAACATCTGAGAGAAGCCTTGTTGATGTCGGAAGAGAAAGAGTCTGTATACTTTCAACTCGCTCAGACTTATCAGAACTGGCAGAAATTTGAAGAAGCTGCTCATTTCTATAAAAAAGCTATCAAGTATCAGTTTAATGAAGAAATAGCTTTCTATGAATTGGTCTTTTGCCTAGAGCAAATCAATAAATTAGATGAAAACGTATCCTATTTTCAGGAATTAGTAGATAACAACCCGTACTCGCACCTGGCATGGTTTGCCTTGGGTATGGTGCATGGCAGGCTCAATAATCATGTTGATGCCGCCTATGCCTATGATTATGCCGTAACCATCAACGAAAAATTTGCTTCAGGTTGGTTCAATCTGGCATATACATACATCAATCTTGAAAACCATCTTGATGCCAAAGAGTGTTATCTGAATGTATTAAAACACGAAAAGCCAACTGCTGAGGTCTATACCCATCTGGGAGTGGCTTGTGAGAAACTGGAGCAATATGATGAAGCCTATAAGTATTATAACGAGGCCATCAATTTGGATGAAACCTGGGACGAAGCCTGGTTTGGCATAGGTTCGGCCTTGTATGAGTTAAACCGCTGGTACGAAGGTATTCATTTTACCAAAAAGGCCATTAAACTGAATGAAGGCAATGCTGATTACTGGCTCTTATTGGCCGATACAGAAGCAAAGCTGGGTAATTTCCTGTCGAGCAATGAGGCATACAGCCATGCGATGGGTATTGACCCCAAAAACGCTGACATCTGGTTGAGCTGGTCTTTGCTGTTTTTTGAGAATGGCGAATATCTGAAGGCATTCGAGATTATTTATGATGCCATTACAGAAATACCGGATGATGCTGATTTATTCTACCGGGCTGCAGTATACCTGATTTTAGACGGGAGCTTCAACGAAGCCTATCAATATCTGGAAACAGGCTTAACACTCAATTATGATGCGCATACGCAGGTTTATGATTTTTTTCCAAACCTGAATACACAAAAGGCGCTTTTTAAAATCATAGAGCAATACAAATAAAACGAACAGGGCTAAACTACTTATAATAAGTAAATTCTCTTAGTTTTTTTGAGTCCCGTAGGGACGATATATTGGTAGAAAAATGTCCAAGATAAACCGGGAGTCCCGTAGGGACGGTATATTAAAAGTTCCCTAAGAATAATATATTATCCCTACGGGATACTGAAATTGAAACACTGAATTTTTCTACCAATATATCGTCCCTACGGGACTTAAAGTTTAATTCAATATTTTTTACCATCCAATAGCATCAAATTATTATCCTACAACATCTTCCCTTTTTCAATCGAATTAACTCCCTTTTTCGACAAAGCCTTTACCCCATAAATCAAATCCGCAAAGCGCTCATCTTTGGTTAAGCCCTTTTTATACCGGCTATATATCTGCTGAATTACTACTGAGTTTTTAAAAAGTCCGAAAACATAGAAGTACAGGATATTAGAAACATCCCTACCACTCTTTTCAGCATAGCGCTCAGCAAACTCCTGACGGCTCAGATTTCCCGGCAACCATGACAGGTTAAATCCCTTTTCAAACATACCATCATTAGCCTCAGCCCAATATGATAAAGTAGTACCTAAATCCATCAGCGGGTCTCCGACTGTCGTCATTTCCCAGTCTAGGACAGCCAATATATCAGCCCAGTCATCGGCATTCAGCACCAGATTATCATATTTATAATCATTGTGGATCAAGGTTGGATTACCCTCTGTAGGCAGATTGGCTTTTAACCAGTTTGCCAGACTATCCATTGCCGGAATCTCGTCTGTCTGAGAAGCTATGTAGCGTTTATTCCAACCTTCTACCTGTCGCTGAATATACCCTTCCGGCTTGCCAATATTGACTAAAGCAGGCTGCTGCCCGTCTGTAGAAACAATATCAATGGCATGCAAATCAACCAGATTATCACACAGCGCTTCCGACATTTTCCTCATCATTTCAGCGCTTACATTATTCAGCAGTTTAGGCGCATCTTTTGCACGTAAAATAACTCCCTCCACCCGCTCCATGATATAGAAAGGACAGCCCATTACAGCCTCTTCCTCTGTGTAAATAACAGGTTTTGGAATTTTCCGGTAACCGCTTGCGCCTAATGCACTTAATATCTTATACTCTCTCCCCATATCATGCCCGCCTTTAATATCTTTTGCACCAAAGGGTGGCCGACGCAATACATAGGCTTTGCCAGCTGTTTTCAACAAATAGGTAAGATTAGAATACCCTCCCGGAAATTGCCCGATTTCAACAACAGACTCAAAGCCTGGCAAAGCTGACTGAATGAATTCATTCAGCTTTGCCAGATTAATTTCTTCACCCTGCCTGATACTTGTAGGAGTATCTACTTTAATAGAGGTCATGTGTTCAGGCTGGTTGATGCTCGTTCCTTAGTAAATCATTGACCGTTTTAACAGGATTAAAGGTAATGAGCGGAACTTCAACAAAAAGCGTATTCCAGTCTGACATGGCACCATTCCACAGCCCTGGCAATTCCTGAGCTTTCAGGTCTTTACCGCTTTGTGATTTCTGCGTAATAAAGCCTGTCATCGGGTCACGGTAATTCAATAAATTGAATTTATTGCCTAAGTAATCTTTTACAGAGCATATTAAATCCACCGGATTAAAGTGGGTAGCCTTATCGAAGATTTCTTTCTGATTTGCATCCTGCAAATCAATCTGAGCCGACTCTACCACCTGTAATGACACCGAACTATCAGGGTCTTTTGCCCAGAACGGCCCTCCCCCCGGTTCACCCACATTTTTAACCATACCACATAAGCGAATCGGACGATTCAGTTTGCGTTTACAATAATCCATCTGGGCATCAACAGAATAGCTACCAAAGCCCTCGGGAGGAAGTGTGCAAAGTTTGGTTTCCAGAAAACTCAGAATTTCTTTCAGTAGTATCGCATCTACTTCTTCATTGTAAAGGTTCTTTAAATATCCGAATATCTTTTCCTGATAGTCTAAGAGTAAGCCTGCCAATGCCTTTTTATACAAGATAGTTTTACTTTTCAACCGGTCAGGTACCACATTATCTACATTTTTGATAAAGATAATATCGGCCTCCTGCTCATTCAGGTTTTCAAGCAAAGCCCCATGCCCTGCCGGACGGAAAAGCAAATCTTCACTACCCGAACGGAAAGGTGTATTATCCATATTTACAGCAATTGTATCTGTAGAAGGCTTTTGTTCCGAAAAACTGATGCTGTATTTTACCTTGTATTTTGCCTCATATTTAGATAGAACCGAATCTATTAAGGCCTTGAATTTCTTTCTATGCTCCGGTGAAACCGTAAAATGTAATTTCACTTTGCCATTACTATTGGCATATTTAGCGCCTTCCACCAGATGTTCTTCAACGGGTGTGCGGGCAACTTTTCCGTATTGATGGAAGTGTAAAAGTCCCTTAGGAAGGCTACCATAATCAAGACCTTTATCAGTAAGCAGATATTCTAAAACGGTCTGATAATCTACTGATTCATCACCTATCGCTTTTACAAGCGTATTATAAAAGGCAAAGTCTTTCAGACGCTCCAGAAATTCATTAACCGATTTATCCAGTTTGCCTTCATCTTTGGCCGAAAACAAAGATTTAAACATACGCGTGGCTGCTCCGGAGGCCGGAACAAATTTCAGTAATTTCAGTTGCGGGGCTCTGCTATCAAAATACTTAGCATATTTACCTGCTTGTGAGTCAGAGAGTGCGATAATGCCATCGCCAATAGTCGCAGCTTTTATAACATTCAGATACGGGAATCCTTTTTTGAAGTTTTCTATCTGCTGCTGAATCGTTTC
>CALRLS020000119.1:0-11931 GCA_943368815.1 Cyanobium sp. NIES-981 | reverse complement strand
ATACTACTACACTGGAAATTACGCCTAAAGAAAACGTAAGTATCACTCAGACAACTAATTATCCGTGGGAGGGTAATATCAAACTCAATGTTGAGCCGGAGAACAAAAAAGGCTTGCAATATGCCATGTATGTACGCATACCGGGATGGGCAAAAAATCAGGCATTCCCGACTGATTTATATGCTTATAAAGGCACTCTGATGAATGAAGTTTCAGTTAAAGTAAACGGTCAGCCTTTGGAATTGAAGTTGGAGAATGGTTATATAGCCATTGACCGTCTCTGGAAAAAAGGAGACCAGATAGAAATTGATTTACCTATGGAGGTTCGCCAGACGATTGCCAACGCCAAAGTAAAAGACGACATCGGCAAAATTGCCATAGAATATGGTCCGATTGTCTATTGTGCCGAATTTGCCGATAACAATGGTCATACTTCAAACCTGATAGTACCCGAAAAGCAACAATTTCAACCAAGGTATCAGGCTAATTTGCTCAATGGAGTAATGACACTGAAAGGCACGGCCAATGCCATTAATATTACTGATGATTTCTATGTCAACACCACTAGCCAACCATTGGTGCTTATCCCCTACTATGCCCGTTCAAACCGTGGGCAGGGCGAAATGCGTGTGTGGTTTCCTACTAAAATCAAGAATCTGGAGATATTGACTGAGTGATACGCCGTAAAATAAGTTTATTGATGAAAGTCGATGAATATTTCATTGGCTTACTTATTTTTGCAACAAACTTTGCTACTGACAATACCATGAATCTACTATACAAGCTTTTTATCTTCAAAAAGATATTCCTTATACTTGCATTATGCACTTTCAGTTCTGAAGGTTTCTCGCAACTGCGAATCACACCAAAGTTCTCAGTTGGCATTATGGCCGGGTTTACTCAGAATTATGAGTTTATGGAGAGATACCGAAATAGCTATCAAATTAATAAGAAAAGAAATACTACATTACGACCACGAATAACTTTTGGCTTATATGCAGAATATAGCAATAACAAAAACTTTAATATTAATCTTCAAATAAAAAATATACGAGTTATTCAGCATCAATATCAAGACCCAAACGGGAATATAGCTTTTGACCCTGCTTTAACTGTTTACGAGACACTGAATATAAGCCTTTATTATGACTATTATCTTTCGAATCATTGGTCGGTATCATTAGGAGTCTATCAAAATTACAAAGTTTTTCAAGGATTTAATCTGCCGAATTTACCCAGAGGTTTAGATGTCAGGTCATTACATATAAATGACAACACGTATGGTGCAACTATAAAAACTGCTTATCAATGGCGTAGATTAGGTATTGAAGGTGGTTTTATGTATCCTTTTAAGCCTGTTTCCAGAACAAGTTCAACCTGGTTTTATGTACCTACAGCTTTCCTGCAATTAAAGTACCGGATATTCAAATCAAAGCTTCTGAAGGAGAAAGATAAAACTAAGTTGCACAATTTATAGCCATGCTTTTTTGAATACTTGCTATTCCAAACTTTGCATATTCTATTGCGCATCACCATTATTTTCAATTTCCCACCTCCCACCAAATACCTGCTCAAAACAACCAGATATACTTCAAAATCCCCCAAATAATAAATGTGTCTTTACAGCACATCGGCATTTGAATAGATTTGTATAAAGCCGAAACAACCATCGCTATGATTCTTTTTAACCTCACTCCTTTGTTAGTGATAATGAACGTGTTTTTGTATGTAGCAATGGGGTTGTTGTTGCTGGCGAGTTTTTTATGGAGCCTGACAAACTATTTAAAAAACAAAAGAGAGTCGCATATTGTAGGCAAAATTCAGGAATTAGAGAATGTTATGGGCAACCCGCAGTTTCTATATAGCAACCTCAATTCGATTAAGCAATATGTATTGGTGCATAGCCCTATGGAAGCTGCCCAATACCTGACCGAGTTTAGCAATCTGCTCAGATCTATCTCATTTAATTCCAAACAAAAGAATATCTCATTAGCCCGGGAAATAGAAACCGTTATCTTATACCTTGAATTAGAGAAAAAGCGGCTGGGTGAACGCATGGAGTTTTTTCAGGAAATAGAAACCAATCTCAGTACAGAAAACATACAGGTGAAACCTCTGTTTGTATTCAAACAGATTGAAGATTTAATACAGAAACAAAGCGAATATACGAGTATGAAGATTCACTTATTGATAAAAAACGTGGGTGAAAAACTGAATTGCCGTACAGAAGGCGTAATGCCTAATACAACTTTTATCATAGAGATTCCAACTAAATAGCCGTGAAAAAATCACCTTTCTTCTGCCTGGAGGGTGATTATTTTTTTCTTCCTTTCACCGGCGCTTTAATTGCCTGTATTTTCAATCCGGTTTCTGCTATATCTCCTTTGGTGTCACTAACTTTCAATTTCACTTCATAGATACCCGGTTTGGTAAAAGTAAATTCAGGATTAGCTTCTGCTGATTGATTGACGCCATCAAAATTCCATTCAAAACTGATTTTATCTGCTTTATCGTAATCAATCGAGCCATCTGACGAAAACTTCACTTTCAAAGGCACATTTCCTGTCAGAACATCTGCTGAAGCAATGGCAATCGGCACGCGGTTATTTTCTGAATAGTCAATTTTTTTTAACTGATTATCTTCCAAAATATACAAGCCTCCATCGGCCCCAAACGACATATCCTTAACGAAATTAAATTTCATGTCTGTCAGAAAAGGCTCAATGTTCTTTAAGTTCCCGTCTTCATCAAGGGTTTCAAGTATCATACCCTGTTCGTTATCGAACCTGAAAGTTTTTTTATCAAAATACTTAGGCAACCGATAAGGGCTTTTAGCGTATCGTTCAAAATCATATACGGCAGTTTTTACTAAGGGATTAGTGGACTGGCTGGTAAAATCTGTCATCGTAAGCGAAGAATCGCCTATCATTTGCATACGCCCTATCTTATAATCATCCGGTGCTGTTTCAGAAAAAGTATAGATATAGCCATTCTGGTAAAACTCTGGATCCAGCCTGATGCCTTTCAATTTAGGAATTTCTATTTTACCTATAAGTCTGGTTTTTCTTTTTTTAGACTCATACATTTTCACATTACTATCCTCTTCCACCAACAGTACATTCGAGTCCCGCAAAGTAGCCAAAGCAATAGGATTCTGTAAATCTTCGGTCAAAACAATCTTTAAGAAATTCTTTTCATCAGGTAAGGCACTTCCTGCAATTTTTACATAATCAGGCAAAGCTTTTGAAGAGACCTCTTCAATACCCGACCAGATATGATTAATAAAATCTGGGTTAGCATAAGCAGATGGTTCACAACCCAAAGCCGTATAAAACAATTTTCCGCCCTCGTCTGTAGTATAATACCATGCCCAGGTTTTGCCCATTACATCCAACAATACAGGTTTGCTTCGGGTTGGCAGATTATTAAAAACCAATGGTTTGTCAGTAATTTTCCAGAGTGGCGGCAAAGGGGTTTTACCTATACTGGCGTTGGTAATAAGGCTTAATTGTGCAGGGTTATCCAATTGGTTTCCGGCAAGGTCTCCACCTAAGATTCTCTCATACCAGAGCCATTTATAGGAGGTTTCCGCTGCTTTACAAATACCCACAAAGCCCCCACCCGCCTGAATAAATCTTTGCAGTTCGGCAGCTTCTCTGAAATTCAACCGATTAGCAGATGTATTCAAAAACACAACGGCATAATAGTTTTTCAGGGTATTTTCATTGAATCGTGCGGGATTCGAAGTAGTATCTGTTACTATATTTCTTAACGAAGCTGTTCCAGTGAATGCTTTCAATGCTGCGGTATTGGCTGTATCATAAAATACCAATACCTTTTGCCCAAAAGTAAATCGGGAAAATAAGCACATCAAAGACATAACTATCAAATGCTTCATCTGTATCAGAATTATTTAAAGAATCTGTTCAAACACAAAAATAAGCAAGAATCAGCGTTTTACGGCATACTCAAGCTCTGAATTATCTGATTCGCCAGATTTTCCGGAGTATCCATGCCATCGAGCCAATGAATCGACAGACCTTTTTTCTCCATGCTTCTGAAAAAAGTCATCTGCCGCTTGGCAAACTGGTGAATAGCCACTTCCAGTTTTTTCACCATGTCTTCATAGGCTAAATGTCCTGATAGATACTCAGTAATAAACTTATATTCTAACCCATAGAAAATCAATTTTTCAAGACTTACCCCTGCCTTCAATAAACCCTGTACTTCTTCAATCATTCCATTTTCCAGACGCAGGTACAAGCGCTTACTAATCCTTTCCCGACGTAGTTCTGTCGGAATTTCTATGCCAAAGATGATGGCATCATACAATGCATGGCTTGGCTGGCTTTGAGGGTTATTCTGTAAATATTGCCCAATCTCAATAGCTCTGATCAATCGTTTTTTGGTAGATGTATCTGCCTCAGCATAAACGCTTTCATATTGCTGCTGAAACAGATTCAATAATTCATCATAATCCTTTTCTTCTAATGCTTCACGCAATCCATTATCGATAGGAATTTGGGTATGCTGATAGTTCTTCAATACCGCCTCAATATACATGCCCGTACCCCCACATAGAATCGGCACTTTATCTCTTGCAATTATATCCTGATAAGCCCGTTGAAAATCTCTTTGATAACGAGCCACATGATACTCTTCTCCTGCTTCTACTACATCAATTAAATGATAATCGATGTGTTGACCGGAATGACGCTTGTACTCTTCATAATCTTTGCCTGTGCCAATATCCATTCCTGCGTACACCTGTCGGCTATCTGCACTTATAATTTCTCCTCCGATTTTAGCCGCCAGTTCAACCGCCAGTTTTGTTTTACCGGATGCTGTCGGGCCAAGTATCACTATTAGCTTTTGTGCCGCTTTCATTATTTTAGCTTCAATAAATATTTCCAACTCCCTGCATTCCACACCCTGTTTTTATTTTCTACCTTCCCCTGCCTGGTTCTTTTCATCTGTTCATCCAGCCCGAATGATTGTGGGGGCGTCAAACCCGTTCGTTCAAAACCTAATTTCTCATAGCTTGCACCATCTGACCAGTCAGCATCGGCATAAGTCATAATATCATCAGGGTTTTGCTCTCTTATAAAGGTCTGTAATAATTTATTAAAACCTCCCACGACAGTAAAGCCTTTCAGGTTAGCAAAACGAATCAGTTCAAAGCTTCTATAAGAAAGACCATCCCGCACAAATGTCCGGGCATTACTGAATGTTGCTACTGCTATTAAAAGTTCATTGCTATTATCCAATGATTCGTATAGAGCCTGAGTAAAGCAGTTTTTTTCTGCCTGTATTACTCTGAAATAACGCTCAGGCAGATACAAACCATATTTAAACTTAGCCCCTGTTAATACCTGTAAATGATTTTCTGAAAGAAACTTATCGGATGCTGATTTATCAATACGCCTACTTTGGCTTAACCTTGCCGGGATAGTAGCCGATAAACCTAAAACTGATAATAAACGCGATTGCACTATAGCCTGTTGCGTATACCAGACATCCTCCCATAAGTGGATAATCCGCAAACCCTGCTGAGCAAAACTGATGCTTAAATGCTGAAAAAACGAACCGTCTTCCGGTTCTGGCTCAAGGTTTATGCAATGAATAACTACTCGTTTCTCTGTCAGGTAAATATAAGTATAAGGTGATGGCGGAAAGGCATCAAAATTGTATAGAAATGGTGTATTACTATGTTGTTGAATGAAGTCTGATATTTCGTTTATAAATCGATTCAAAATTTTAACTAATTTTTAACGTTTTTTTTCAATTTTTTTATTATAATCGGCGTTTAATGAATATAGTAAATAACAACCGCCAAAAATTATAAATCCGTTTTCTTATGAAGACTATGCGTTTTTTTGCCTGTATATTGGGAGCAGCATTGTTCTCATTATCAGCATTTGGTCAAACATCACGTACTTATCTGTTACAAGAGGCTGATGAATATTTTAAAGCTGGCCGCTATTGGGATGCGTTCTTCCGTTACCGTGAATGCGCTAAATTACCTGAATTTCAATCGGAAAGCAAAATTTCCGACCAGGTCACTAATTCGTCTCATGCACTTTATCTGACAAAAAAATTCAGGGATTATAATGCTTTGCGTAAGTATGAGCCAGCTAAAACAAACCTGATTGAACTCATAAGCATTAACCCTGAAGACCCCAATCGTGGTGAGCTGCCTAAGATTACCCTGGCACAAGGGGCCGAACTACAACGCCTGGCATGGAGACAAAATACGCCGCAAGCTACTGCAGATATGCTCAAAAGAGCCATTTTGTTCTATCATCAGGCTATCAGAGAGGGCTTGATGGATGAATCAATAGCAACGACCATCAGACAATGTGAAGCATCAATAAAAGATACCGGCGTACCTGATAATGCACCTGTG
Organism: Cyanobium sp. NIES-981; assembly: GCA_943368815.1. Lineage (GTDB taxonomy): Bacteria > Bacteroidota > Bacteroidia > Cytophagales > Spirosomataceae > Emticicia. The sequence continues at coordinate 5,525 of CALRLS020000119.1, read as the reverse complement.
ATGGTGGATGCGCCTGTTCAAAACGCTAAAACCACAACCACTGCTGCACCTGCTCAAAGTCTGGTTCCGGTAGCTAATCCAAGAAAGGCTTCAACTACTCCTCCGACGGTTATCATTATCCCAAGCGAGCAGAGTAAACCAGTTCCAAAACAGAATTAAACTCTGATATAGAAAAAAATGGGCATGCAATGTTTTCCGATGCATGCCCATTTTTATTTGTTTTTACTTCAACACAAATGCTACAGTAGGATTCAGAGGATAGCGGCCAAATTTATCTCCGTAAATCGCCAGACCGCCATTCATACTTTCAGGTACTTCCAGTCTTATTACTATTTCACCTGTCTTTCTTGCTTCTTCAATTGCTTTCTGTGGAATATTCACAGCCAGACGATAACCATACGAACCTGCTTCACGCAATTTCTTATCTTTCAATTGATTATGCCATGATAATACCCCACGGTGGTCGGCAGGGTCATCTTGTAAATCATAACGCCCTGAAAATACGCCATTGACACTCACCGAAACCGAGCTTGCGAATTTCTTTGTGTCGGTCATAGCATAGGCATTAGGGTTTTGCACCGGGTCTGCAATAGCGCCTAACATATAGTTTTCGTTGCCTTTCAGTTTCTTATCCATATCCTTGGCAAATAGTTGTTTTGCGCCTGCTTCTACCACAAATGCTGCACTTTCTACATTGTTGAGGTCAATATTGTTGGGTACTTTAAAAGCATATTCAAAATAGCCATTTCCGGCACCGTTTACTTTCAGGCCATCAAGCACATCCCATTGTTTCAATGACCATTTGGCACTTCTCAGGTTTTTAGCTTCAAGGCTTATTAATTTTGCTTTTTTGCCTGATAATAGTACTATCTCGGTAGGCGTTGGTGCTTCCACAACAAAGTTCATCACATTATGATGCAATTCGTTACCTGCATTATCTACAAGCACCATCGACATCGTTACTACTGCCTTTTCATTAGGCATTTTTAAATCTATAGGGTCTAAAGCCTTTTGTAACCATGGTTTATAATCAACGGTACGCTCCATACTGCTCCAGGTTTTTTCCTGTCCCAGCGCATCATAGCCATATAGGTTTATTTTCAAGGTCAGTTTATTACCTACATCTGCTCTGTCTGTCATGAACGAAGCATATAGCGGCACTGTAATTACTTCATTGGGCTGTACGGTCTTCGAAATCTCATTACCTGTTGAGATATAAAACGGTGCATGAAAATCTTTCAGACTCATGCCCTTTACCATATCCTGCAAACCCAAATCTTTCTCACTACGGTCAAACCGCACATAGCCGTTCCATTCATTTATCACATCATGGTGCTCGGTATATAACCAGCCCGCAATTTTAGGATATTTCCTGAACGTGTTAATCATGCGGTGATAATCCCAACTCCAGTCGCAATCGCCTGTGCTGCCTTCGTAACCCCATACATTTCCACATTCAGAATTAATATTAGGCACATCGGTTTGTTTGTAACCTTTTTCATAGTGGAAATCACTCCCTACAAACGTTTTTTCATCTATCATTTTCAGGTGGTTTTCCCACTCCCAACCCGGCAGGTATTCGTGCCATGAGTTAATATCCGTTTCGGTATGCCCTGCCCCACAACAGATAGAATTATCTTCTACCAGACGAGTACCATCTAATGATTTCGCCAGACGATACACCGAAGCTACCCATTTTTGTGTTTCAGGTGTATAGATATTCTCAACCTTACCGTTTACTTCTTTCTTTGTACGCAAGCCCCATGTTTCGTTGAAAGTAATCCATGAGAAAATGGCCGGGTGATTATAATCACGCTTAATCATTTCTTTCAGGGTATATTCCGATTCCTGCTGCGCATTTTTATCCGGCTGTCCCCAACTGTTTGGCAGGTCAGACATCACCAATATCCCCAGTTTATCAGCCCAGTATAATTTACGGGGCACATCTACTTTTATATGTGTACGGATACCGTTCAGACCAATATTACGGGCAATCAGGATTTCGTTCTTCATAAACTCGTCAGTCGGGAAAGTATAAAAACCCTCCGGATGATATGACTGGTCGAGTGCTAACTGCATATAAACAGGCTTGTTGTTCAGGGCTATGTACTTATAATTAGTACCCGGCAGATTCACAGTCGAAATTTTGCGCATACCAAAATAGGATTTCACCTCATCATCACCCAGTTTAATAGTCGAATTGTATAGATACGGGTCTTCCAAATCCCACAAACGTGCAGACGGCATCGGAATAGTAAATGAATATTCGGTCTGTCCTTTCGGGAAAGTCTGTTTTGTAGCTGTGCTTTGAGGGCCATCTATGTTTACAGTCATGGCAATATCCTGAAGTGCAGGTTTTGCCAGATAAACAGTGACCTTTACTTCTGATTTATCAATATCAGGTGTAAAATGTACCGCATCAATATAGTTTTGTCCACGACCTTCCAGATAGATAGTCTGCCATAAGCCACGGGCATTACCATAGCCTTGCTTGCCATATAGGGTAAAATCACGGCGTTTATCGTCAACGCGTATCACTAAGTTTTGTTTCGCTCCGTATTTTACATTGGTTAGTTCAAAAGAAAAAGGGGTATAACCACCTTTATGGCTACCCAGTAATTTTCCATCAAGCCAAACAGTAGTTTCCCAGTCAGATGCACCAATAGTGACAAATACTCTTTTGCCTTTCCATGATGGACTAACCGTGATTGACTTTTTATACCAGGCAATATCAGCCTCGTCTTTTACACCCGATAAAGGAGACCCCCATGGAAAAGGCACACTGATAGTTTTGGTAAATGGTTTGGCCGAAGAATGCCATTTCTGACTTAGCCCTGCATCATTTTTATCGAATTCAAAGGCCCAGTCTCCATTCAGATTCTGCCAGTCTGCTCTTTCAAAATCAGGTCTTGGATGTTCGGGTAAAGGAATATTCTGCTGTGCGGTAGCAGTAAAAATGAAAAAATAACAAAAAAGGTAAAGTACCTTTCCTGAATAGGTCATATGGTTCATAAAATTTTAGATTGAATAGTTTTTACAAGGCTAAGATAGTGAACTTGTTCAACATTTTTAATTTAACTATTATAAAATGCCATTTTGTATTCCACGAATCTAAATTGTTTTAAATAACAGATTGTATTGTAACTTTTTTCATTGATTCGCATCTAATGGGTTGTAATCCTTTTCAAATTAATACAATAAATAATTTACATATTACCTTGCATTGCAAAGTACCTTACTATATATTTGCAGTGTCAAAGTTTAAAATCACCATACCGTATCACCAATAAGGGGGTCTTCACTTCATGACTTCAAATGGTCATTAGTGAAAATTTCGTGGGCATTTTGCCCTGATGGAAAACTATTGCCTTATAAAAACAAAAAAGAATAAAAACACATGAAAAAGCTCTTACTTTCTTGCACGCTTGCATTGGCAGGTTTGCTACTCTCTGCACGTGCTCATGCGCAAACCGTCCCAAAAGGCCAGCAAATTATCGGGGTTCTTGTTGATTCAGTATCGCAGAAAAATCCTGATTTTATTACTGTTGCGCTAATGAAAGACAAAAATGTATCCGTAAAAGTAGATTATTCTAAAACGGATGGTACATTCAAATTTGTCGGCCTTAAACCTTATAAATATTATCTGGTAATATCAGGGGTAGGATATAAGGGAAAAACATTGTCAGCCGATTTGTCTGATTCAAGCAAAACTATTCTTGATTTAGGCAAAATATCTATTACTGAAGAAGCACTCGGTTTGAAAGAAGTAAAAGTGAGTGCCACTAAACAGATAGTAAAACAGGAAGTTGACCGTATTTCTTACGATACCCAGGCGGATCCCGAAAGTAAAGTATTCAGCGTACTCGATATGATGAGAAAAGTGCCTTATCTATCTCTCGATGCCGAAGATAATATACAACTGAAGGGAAACAGCGACTTCAAGATATTGATTAATGGTAAGCCATCAAGTATGGTCGAAAGGAGCTATAAGGATATACTCAGAAGTATGCCTGCTTCATCTATCCAAAGCATAGAAGTGATTACTACTCCGCCTTCCAAATACGACGCTGAAGGCCTTTCGGGTATTATAAATATTATTACCAATAAGAATGTAACTAATGGCTATAATGGCAGTTTAAATCTGAGTGAACGTTTTCCTGTTGGTGGTCCCGGCATTGGAGGGTCGCTTTCTGCTAAAATGGGCAAATGGGGACTCTCTGCTTTTGGTGGTGGCAATCTGTATAATAATCCCCAAACCGCTACCATCCTTACCCGAAATACTTTTGGAGAATATTCAACCATGCTCGAACAGCGTGGCTTCAACAAGTCAGAAAGCACGAGTGGCTATCTGGGATTAGAGCTAAGCTATGAATTGGATAGCCTGAACCTGGTTTCCGGTCAATTTAACGTCAACGGCAACAGTAATAATGTGATAAGCAGCCAGAGTTCAGTGTTGATAAAAGATAGTGAAATCTTGCAACGCTATTTCCTCAACAATGCAGGCAATGGCAATAATGGCACAGGTATTGGCTTTGATGCAGCCTTGAATTATCAGTTGGGTTTCAAGGCAGACAAAAACCGTTTGCTTACTTTTTCTTATAGATACTATGGTTTTGACAGCGGGCAGGATAATACAATTAGCATTTCAGAGCGTATCAACTACGATTTACCCAATTACCGTCAACTAAATGACCAGTTGTTTTCAGAACATACGGCACAGGTTGATTATGTACACCCAATCAAAAAGTTGACTATAGAAGCCGGGGTGAAAGGTATTCTGAGAGATAATAAGAGTAATTTTGAATATCGCACCTATAATTCTGATACAGATAATTATCAGATTTTAGATGAACTTAGCAATAAATTTTCGAACACGCAGAATATTTACGGAATCTACAATACCTATCAGTACAATTTCAAGAAATGGGGTGTCAAAGCGGGTGTAAGAGTGGAGCAAACTGTGCTGGATGCTAACTTTGCTACTACCAATTCAAAAGTAAGTCAGAATTATTTTAATGTAATTCCAACGATTTCAATCAACCGGAAATTCAAAAAATCCGGTCTGAACTTCGGTTATACGCAACGAATCAGAAGACCAAATATTTATCAGCTCAATCCTTTTATTGATCGTTCAAACCCAAATTTTGAGCGCACAGGTAATCCGGACTTGAAACCTTCTATTCTCAACGATATCAATATAGGATACAACTGGTCAGGTAAAAGTTCTTTCAGCCTCGCTGTAGGACATACATTCATTAAAGATATGTTTTTCCCTGTCATTGTTTATGACCCGGTCACTAAAATTACACGCTCTTCCTTTGGCAATGTTGGCAAAGCTAAATTATTACCGATGGTTATTGTCAATTTCAACTATCCTATTACAAAAAAATGGAATATGAGCATCAATTCAAGAATGGCTTACGCCAGGACAGAGGGTATTATTAATGATAAACTCATCAAAAATAAAGGGCTCATGTACGGTGCAAATCTTTCATCGGGCTATAGATTAGAGAAAAACTGGCGCG
>CALRLS020000118.1:0-12052 GCA_943368815.1 Cyanobium sp. NIES-981 | reverse complement strand
GCTAAGATTTAATTTCAAATTTTGAATCAGCCATGCTTCAGGTCTTTCATCAACCTCATCCGGCGCTCAGGGATTTCGTGAATAATATCATGGTTTTCAGATTTAATCTCGATAAAAATCTGTCGGCACCTACTTTGTCTTTCCCACCTCTGCCTGAACAATGCCTGTATTTTTATCCCTTTGGCGCTCCAGTGGCTGAATATCTTCAACTTGAAAAGCAGGTAAAATTAAGCAGAAGTATTATTGTGGGGCCTCAGACAAGCCGTATAAGGCTACAAATGGCCCATAGCAACTATACTGTTAAAGTAGGCTTTCAGCCGGGTGGTTTATATCGGCTGCTGGGTATTCCGATGAGCGAATTCCCGATAGATGAGTCGCTCGACAGCCAGTATATACTTGATAAAGAGACTATTGCCATAGCCGACCAGTTGGCAGAGACCGAACAAGTAAGCAGAATTATTGACATTGTGGAAGGGTTTCTGCTAAAAAAAGCAAGAAGTCTCCACGCAAAACTTCCGATAGACCGTGTTTTACCGCTATTAATCGGGCAGGGAGGCTTAATGAATATTACTGAACTGGCCTCTCTGGCCTGCGTAAGTACGCGCCAACTTGAGCGGCAATTTCAGCAGCGAATTGGCATTCAGCCAAAGTTTTTTACCCGCCTCACACGCTTTGCCAGAGCCTGGGTAATGAAAGAAAATATACCTGGCATAAGCTGGACGAGCATTGCCCACGAATGTGGGTATTTCGACCAGATGCACCTTATCCGCGACTTCAAGTCTTTCTGCGGAGTTTCGCCCGGGATAATAGAAGAAGAATTTCAGCAGGCGCCGTTTCTTCTGCGCAATCAGTTGCCGATGTATTAAAGATGTCGTGTTTGTACTATTTGTTTATTGGCTCAAAACCTAGTTTTGTGGCATAAATCAACTAATACAATAATGAAAAACCTTCTTATTCTTCTTTTCCTGATGCTCTCTGCGGGAGCTTACGCACAAAGTAAAACACCTGACGAAATTGCTGTTGAAAAACAGATTGATGCCCTTATTGCCAGTTGGAATAAGCATGATTACAGCACCATGGCCACTTACGCTACCGAAGATGCAGATTGGGTAAACATTGTAGGCATGTGGTGGAAAAACCGTAAGGAAGTGCAGTTTGCCCATCAGGCATATCATGAAACGATGTTTAAAAACGTTAAACTCACCAAAAACAGCGTACACTTGCGCCAGATAACACCTGATGTGATAATTGCCCATTTAAACACAAAGAAAGGTGCGTATACCACTCCGAGCGGCCATCAGAAACCTGAAGCAGATGACATGGCATTGCTGGTATTTGTAAAGAAAGGCAATAAATGGCTATTGACAGCAGGTGAAAATGTGGAGGTAGTGGATGATGCAATGAAGCATGATCCGGTAAATAAGATGCCTAAGTAAGCGAATGGCTGATGCAACAATCTCAAAAAAATACCTCCGCCATAGGCAGAGGTATTTCCTTAATCAAACAATTAACAATTTAACCGCTCTATGGAACGAACAGCCTTAATAAGCATATGTATATTAAGTTCTTCTATACCTTTTCAGGGCTATATTTTCTTCTCTGATAGCATATTGCAGCCGGGTAAACGCCTGGCAACAGAGTTATATTCTAATCTTTGCCAAACTTATTCAATCAAGCCGAAACTACCAATTAAAAAAACCTTAAGGGAGCCGGGAGCATCATTTAAGATACCATTCTTTACCCCGGCAATGCCCGTCAAAGCACGTGCTAAGCCAAACCGCCAGATAAAGAAAATCTAATATTCCCCTGCTCATTTATCACATTTGCGCTTATTTTTCGTTAGAAATGCAGAGACCATCCAATACAATTGCTTAATTTGCAGGACTTTTACGTGCTTATACTAAATATAACCTTTTTTTACCATGACAAAGAAGATTTTCTCTGGCTCTTTGCTAATCGTTTGCGCGCTACTTTTCAACTCCTGCGGTAATATTATTGAGAATAATTGTCCGGATATTTTCTATGATGATTTAAAGATTACCGTTGTGCAAGAACCCAAAATTGTACCCGGCAGCAGTAAGTTGAGTATGATATTGAAGGTGAATGAAAATTCAAGCAGGTTTCTTCCTGTTGATGGCCTGACAACAGGCAATTTCAAGGTTTACGAGAAAGGCTCTAACGACGAATGTGCCAATGCGATTTCTGAAAGCGAAGCTAACAAACAGTTTTCGCCTAGTCCGCAGAAATTCAGACATAATACCATGATTGTACTTGATCTGAGCGCCAGCGTTACCTCTACGGCCCTGACTCAGCTCAAAAGCTCAACCATCAGTTTTATCAATAATATTATCACTACCTCGGGCGATGATTCGTATCTGGTGAGTGTGGCCTGGTTTGATGGTGAAGATAAACTGAATACATTGGTTGATTTTACCTCTAATAAAAATCAACTGACCAATGCAGTGCAAAACCTGAGCGCCAGTATTTCGAAAGACCCGTCTACTGATTTATATGGAGCGGTTATCAAATCGGTCGATAAAGCAGAACAACGCCTGAAAGACTTGCAGAAAGAAAGTTATATATCGGCCTATTCGATAGTCATCTTTACCGACGGAACCGACCAGGCAGCCCGTTATTCAAAACAGGTAGCCCTTAATAAAGTAAGCGGCGCTAACGGCAAAATATCTGTATTCACCATTGGTCTGGGTACTGAAATTGATAAACCGGTATTAACTTCTATCGGCAAAAACGGTGCAGTGTTCCCTCAGAATAAAAATGAGTTGGAAGCGAAATTCATCGAGTTAGCCAGAGTTGTAAGAGGCGAAGCCAACAGCTATTATCTCTTTGAATATTGTTCACCAAAAAGAGCAGGAAAAGTGGGTCTGGTATTAGTGGTATCATACGACGCAAAAAAAGGCACATTTACCACAAGTTTCGATGCTACTGGGTTGACTAGTAATTGTTATTAGTGGATTGAGATATTTTAATAAGACCTTCTCTGAGTTTTTGGCTTGGGGGAGGTTTTTTGTTTACCCTACTATTCAGTAAATTTCTGAAATATACAATTCTGTATATATACAAAACTGTATATATGAATTTCAAAATCTACACAAACAAAACCCATTTTCAATAGTTATGTATATATTCACTTATACCAAAATCCCAAAGTCATGAAGCCCACAATTGAAATCAAAAAAGACCCGAATGAGAAAGAAATGATTGTTATTACATTTGAGGATGGCAAAGAACTCATTGCAACGGTAACGCAAGAAGGAGATATAAAAATAAGGGCTTTTAATGCTACCATTGAAATGAAACATAGTGGGGTTGAGAGTGTACTTTTGAAGTTGAAATGAAAAAGGACTAAGCCAAATTGCTTAGTCCCTCCCACAAACCCAAAAAGTAAAATAAAGAGTGATATCTACTAAGGCTATTTACCGTCGTTTTCTTTAAATGGCGGCAAATCAATAATTACTCCTACGGTCTCTTCTTGACCTTTTCAAATCCTTTTGTAACAAGCCAGGGCCTCACGGCAGTACCCATGAAAGACAACCCCATTGACCTGAAAGCCTTCAAAGACCTGCCAGTAGTAGAAGTAAAACCTGTGGTTTTTGATGAAGAGATTGGGTTTCTTGATTTTGATGGGGAGTTGGGGGGAGTTATGTGGATTTAAATTAAAATTATGTAAATTCAAATGATTTTGAGTATATGAATAAAACTATAATCTATTCTTAACAAAACTAGATACTGTAAGTCTATGAACGTTCAAAATTCTACTTATTGCGCTATACGAAACTTTTTTATCTAATAATTCTTTGATTTTCTTTTCTTGACCGGAAAGTTTTGTTTTTGCTGATTTACTACCCTTGGGACGTCCTAAAATAACACCTTCGGCTCTTTTTCTTGCTAAGGCTTCTTTGGTTCTTTGTGAAATTAGGTTTCGTTCTATCTCTGCTGAAAGACCAAATGCAAAGGCTAAAACTTTAGAATTTATATCATTTCCTAATCGATAATTGTCTTTGATTGTCCATACCTGTACCTCTTTTTTCATACATTGATTAAGTATACCCATAATCATCAATAAATTACGACCCAATCGAGAAAGCTCAGTACAAATGAGAACATCGTCCTTTTTCATTTTGTTAAGCAGTTTACCTAAGACCCGATTTTCAACACTCTTAGTTCCTGAAATAGTTTCTTCAATCCATTTTTCAATAATAAATTGATTTTTTTCACAAAAGCCATTAATCTGGTATCGTTGATTTTCTACCGTTTGTTTGTCACTACTCACTCTAATATATCCGTAAATCATGCATGAAAATTGTTTAAATTAATTATAGTATTAACCTATGCAATAATCTTGCAATAATAAACGCCCCATTCTTCGCGGCAGAGATATAAAACGTTATGGATATGAATTTGCGGATTTGTGGTTGATAAATACCCATAATGGAATAAGGGAAAAGGGTATAAATCGCATTAAAATTGAAGATTACCCTGCAATAAAAGAACATTTAGACCAGTATATCTTTGATCTTAAAAAACGCTCAGATAAAGGGGAGACTATATATAATTTAAGAAACTGTGCTTATATGGACGATTTTTCTAAACAGAAAATTATATATCCTGACATCATGAGAATGCCTCGCCAAGAGATAATGCTTAACGAATATCCGTACTTCTATTTAGATGAGGGGAATTTTTATGTTGAAGCTACTAATTTTATAATGACAGGAAAGGACATTAACATAGTATATTTATATTTAGCCTCAGACTTTGGCTTTTTTATATTCTCTAAATTCTACGCAGGACCTCAATTTGATGCAACAGGATTTAGATATAAAAAAGCATATCTTGATGAAATCCCCATTCCAAATCTTAATGATAAACAAATGCATATACTTCTTAGCAATATTGAAAGACTAAAAAACAATGAAGAAGTTAGCAGCAAAATAAATCTAATATGGTACGAGATTGTAGGTTTAAATACTGAGGAAATCAAATTTATAAATCAATATAAGTCAGATTTATTGACTTAAGTTTTGAATAAAAGAAATTTCTTCAACTGAAAGTTTAAATAATTTAAAAAATTCAGAATCTATTTTGTTTTCTAATTCTGATGTTTCCGCCTTAATTTTTTTTAATTTATGCAACTCCAATACATGAAATTCTAAATTCTTTTCAAATTCCTTTTCAACAAGCAAAGGGATACATATTTGTTCAATATACATTTTAATCCATCGCCTCGTTCCAGCACCAGATGTTGCAGCAATTTTGGTAAAATACCATTCACAAAGTTTAGAGTTTAAGAAAGAAATTATGTATGGCAATCGAGTTCCATTAATAAAAAAAACTGTATTATTCATAAAATATCCCTCGGTATCTAAAGAAAAATTTGAATAATCACTCAATTCAATCCATATAATTTTCTGTTTAGAAAAATCGTCCCAATAACTTATACTATCTTGTGTTTCAAACCATTTATTATTAGTTTTTTTCCGTGATCCTAGCTCACCTGTTTGTTTTAATCTATCATACCCAAAAGAAAGAAGATGCTGTTTTATGATAGGATATTGCTCAATATCTATTTCTAAACTTGGAAAGGTTGCTATCAAATATAGGTCTGCAAATTCATATCCATAACGTTTTATATCTCTGCCGCGAAGAATGGGGCGTATAATTTCAGCAGACTTTGGGTCTAATTTTATTAGTTCTTCTCTTTTCTTTCCATCAATAATAAAGGCTTCATTAAAACCTGTCTTTATACCATAATTTATTTGAATATCCCATTCTTTTAAAGGGGTTCCAATCTTTTCTATTTTTTCCTTTATTCGTTGTTCAATTGGACTAAGTATTATCCAGCTATCAGAATTAGTAAATTTGTTAACAGTTTTATTTTGATCTAAGTATTCATTGATATAACTTCTCAATTTTTGTTTTACTATAAACGTTTTTGTATTTTCTCTATTTGACCTCTTAACAAAGATTAAGATATTAGTATCAACCGTTGCATTCTCAAAAATTTTCTGTCCTGCAAAATCAATTAATATAATAGGGTCTGTTTTCTGAGCAAAAAAGCCTCTCAAGGATTCCCCATAGCCTGCTCTCATCCATTTATTAGAAGTAATAAAAGCAAGGCATCCATTAGGTTTTAAGATAGTATAGCCAAGCTCATAAAATAAAGAATAAATATCTCCAGTACGCTCAAAAGTTTCAAACCCTTCATTTTCGAATTGTTTTGCTAAATAGCCACCCTCATTCTGCAACTGAATATATGGTGGATTTCCAATAACAATATCAAAACCTCCTTTGTCAAATATATCTTTGAAAAACAAATGCCATAAAAAATAAGGCCTTTCAGTGCGGTCTTGTAAAGTATGAAGACGCTGACGACTCTCCCTTAGTTTTTGTAGTTCAGTTATAAGTTTATCGTATTCTTTCCGAGTTTTAGTGTTCATATTTACAGGTTTGCCCGCTTCGGATATTCTTCTTTCTAACTGTTTCTCTCTTAGCTCAATATTATATTCGATATGATTATGTACTGCTTCTGTAATTCTTTTACGAAGACTACGTTTCTTATCTAGATTCTCTACGTGAAAATACTCTTCAAGTAAACTTTGTATATTTTCAGTTTGTTGGGTATGAAAAATGGTTACTTGTGAATCAACAATATTTCCAAATAGATCACGCTGAGGTTCAAAAAGCTGGGCTTTTTGCTGATGAATTGCTTTTAGCTCAATTCCTTCAAAACTTTCTAAAAGGCTATTCCCTTGCATAATTTTATAGTCAAGGTTAGGAAGAGGACTGGGTACATCTTCTTCTACTACAAGAGCCAACCAAAATCTGAGTCGAGCAATATCTACTGCTCCTTTATCAATATCTACTCCATAGATGCTATTCTGTATTATATGGCGTTTTACTTCTGCTGGGTCAAGTGTAAGGTCAAGAGTTAATTTAGTCTTAAATATTTCATTAAGCATTGCTACTGGGAAGGCTCCCGAACCAATAGCCGGGTCACAAACCTTTACACTATCTAATAGTTCTTCTATTTTTCGAGCGTTTTTAGCTATGAAGCCTTTAATACTACCTCGTTCATTATAACGTACTAATCTAGCTATTTCTTCAATAGATTCTTCTCCTAAGTGGGTTTGTAAATATTGTATTAGACTTTCCTGACATAGATATTGAACGATCGCCTTAGGAGTATAAAATGCACCTTTGTCTTTGTTTTCCTCAAGTAAATTTTCAAATATATGGCCTAACATTTCTGGGTCAATACCTACATTAGCATCATCTGGGTCATTTTCATCGATAGTAAAATTATATTGTTCAAAAAAATCAAATAGCTCCGAGAAATAGTTTTCAGGAAAATCGAAGTGATTAGTTTCTGGTTGGTCATTATCAAAAAGTCCACCATTTAAATAAGGAATTTTCGTATCAGTAAGCTCAAAAATATCATCTTTCCTTTCATGATTTAAAGTCTTAAAGAACAAATTTACTAACCCAACTGAGTAAAATTTGGACTTATCCAAAAAACGTTGGTGAAAATTTTTGACAAAATTCAGATTACCATTAGCCCATCCATTTTCGGTCATGGGAACGCCCATCCAACCTTTTTTCTGTAAAAAATACAAGAAAACAATCCTTCCAAGTAGTTTTTTTGCAAAATCTCTGATAGGCTTTTCAGCCTTATCTTGATTAGTTTGCTCAGTGTCAATTAGTATGCTTTTATAATCAGGTTGTGCATTTAAGAACTTGCAAAATCTCTCATAATGCTCTTTGTAACCTTTAAAAAAATCTTTATTCAGCTTCTCAACTGAAAATGCTTCAATTAAAGCCTTTAATCCATCAGAAGCTACTTTTTCCTTTAGTTCTGTTAAACGTTTTGCAGCAGTTGTACAAGACTCATTTGGACCTAAAATAAAAGTATATCTTTTTGGAGCAGTCTCATTTACTACAAAATCTCCATCTTCTGTAAAATTTGATTGTCTGGCTATAAAAGAAAGACGGTAGTCGGACTTATTAGAACTATGAAACGCCACTAATGCACTATTGACAATACCGTTGTCAATATACTTAACCGCAATATCCCGAAGACCTTTTCTATTCTTAATGATATTGGTATTATCTGTGACATTAACATCAAACAAAGCAATATTTTTACCATCAGATAAAGTGATATTTCCAAATTGGAAACCTTCCACAACTCTACCATAGTCTTTAAAAAGTTGCTGATGTGTTTCAAAATACTTATTGCTCTGAGGGAAAATATCGTCAAGAACTTGTTTAAAGTTATTAAGAGAGTAGGGTTGTTGTAAGAGGTTTTTTTGTTCAGGATAGGTCATTTTTTTAGTCTCGTTCTACTTTTTTAAAAATATAAAAGTTAATTCAACAAAAGTTTGATCATCAAGGCGTTGCATTAAAATTTTAATTGAGCAAACTTATAAAACTGTACTTGATTTACGCTATACTATATTAAAGCTTTCTGAAATAATGATTTCTGGCTCTTGATTTACTGGAAAGCTGATTGAATCACTTTCTAATTGTACAGTTTCCAGTGTTTCTTGTTTAAGCGGATATGATTTTAATATTACTATTATCTTTTCAAGAATTATAGCAGGTTTTAATTTAACACTACTTATATTTTTCTTGAGTTTGTTAATATCACGTTGTAAATTCTGGAAACGACCTTTAGAAATAGCCTTTTTTGCTAAATTTATTAACTCTTTTTCTTCATTGCTAATAAATGGCAATGATAAAAATCCTTCAAGAAACTCAAGGGCTTTTTTTTCATTAGGCCCTGCGGTAATACTCACTTTCTTGTCTTTAGCTTTTTCTTCATTGATTTTGTGAGCAAATACAGCCACAACCTTTTCAATCTGCTCATGATGTAGGTTATGTAGAGGGATACTTCTTTCATTTAGCTCGCATTTAAAAACTTTTGCAGTTTCTAAGAATGTAAGTTCTTCAAAAGAATTATCTGATTTAATATAATAGAAAGCGTCTCGTTTCTGAGTTCGTATAAAAGTAATTGTACTTTCTTTACGTGTCTTATCTTTACGCCCTACTCTCGCACGTAGAGGCATATTCTTAATACGCTTAAAATCTTCAAGGTTTTCTTCTCTAAATTTACGTAAAAACATTAAAAATACTAAAGACTCGTCTCTTTCCTCGTCAGGATCTTTATCAAAAAGACCAAAAGTTTCAATTTCTTCATCTGGGCTATAAATTTGACTATCTTCACCTAATGCAGCATGGAATGCCTGTAATTTCATAATAGCTTTTTTCTGCAAATCAATGTCCCTATCGACTTTAGCAGTGGGAAAGAAATTAAAAACATAAACTTTTTCAGCCCTAGAACCAATACGATTAACACGTCCAATGCGCTGCATTAATCTTGTTGAGTTCCAAGGCGTATCATAGTTGACAATAATATTAGATCGATGAAGATTTACCCCTTCTGCAAGAACTTCTGTTGAAATGACTATGTCAAAATCCTCTTTTCTATTAGTAAAGTTAGCATCAAAGTTAGCCCTAATGGTTGGCATTTTATCGGTTCTTGATGCACTATCCACACTCAGAATTCTGTGCTGAGTACGATTTTTTAAGTTTTCCTCTAAATACTTAGTTGTTTCTTTACTCTCAGAAAATACCACTAATTTGTTTTCTGGATTAACTAAAGAATCAAACAATCGATTTTGTATATAATCTAAGAATACATCCAATTTGGGGTCTTCTTCAACTGCTTTCCAGCGTTCATTTAATTCTGTAAGAATTTGAGTATCATGTTTTAAAGAATCTATGAAATTCTTTTCAAAATCATCTGGTTCACAAATTTCAATGCTTGGATCTTCTATTTGTTTTTCTAAGATTAGCTCTAAAAGTTCATCCTCTCGATCTGAGTTTATGTAGTCATTAATAGGTAAGTTTGGCGCAATAAAAATCTTACCTTTTTCAAACATTTTAACCATTGCTACATTTGCCTCAAGGAAACGCTTAATTGATTGCTTAAATGCAAAGAAGCTGCTGTCAATACGCTTTACTAAAAGCGTTTTCATAATCATAGCTAACTGGCCGGAAATTATATCAGCTTTTTTATATTTAGCTTTTTTATGAGGTTTTAAGAAAGAAATGGCTCGATAACGGCTATATGTAAGAGCGTTTGGAGAAGTCATGGTAAGAATCTTAGGAGGTGAGGGTGTTTCCATAAATGATTCACTACCATCTATTGGTTCAATTTCAAATTTTAATCCACTCAAACACGTAATTGTATAATCATATAGCTCCTCTAGCCTAGGGTGAAGTTGATAAAATATCTTTTCAGGTTTTTGAATATCTGGAAATTTTACTCCTTGGTCATCAAGGTCTTTCTTATACTGTTCATGAATATTTAAATCTGTACGGGTTCTTCTTACCATCAAGGGTTTTATAACCTTTTCACGTATTTCCTCATATAGTTGTTTAACACTCTGTTGGACTTTCTTAATATCTGTTTCTAATTTTAACTTTCTATATTCGTCAATCTTACGGCGGAAAAAATTTTGCAGATTACTTACCTCAAGAGTAGAATCCTTACTGTCTTGAAATAAATAGACTAAATTAGCAATATCTTCAGGTCGGTTATTAAGTGGTGTTGCAGAAACCAAAATTACTTTTTTACTTATTAAATTTCCATCGGAATTAGTCTTTCTGGTCGGTGATTTACATATTTTTTGTAAATAATTATACATTTCAGCAGCATCAGATCTAAACTTATGCGCTTCATCTACAATCACTAAGTCATATTTTTCAAGATTAATTACTTTATGAAGACTTCCATTTGTTATTATATCATAATTAATAAATTGAAATTTCTCTAGTGCTTCTTCCCAGTTGCTTTTTAAGGCCGGTGGAACAATGATAAGTGTACGAGATACATAACTTGGAAATCCATTAAAATAGAAAAACTTCTTAGCAATTAGAGTAGCCACAATTGTTTTCCCTAATCCAACGACATCAGACAAAAAGAATCCACCATGTTTCATCATTTTGTTATATCCATCATTGACTGCATCTACCTGATACGACAATCTTTTGAAACCCTTTGGTAAGTCAGTAACAGAATTTGGGTCAAAATCTACACTTTTGCCATAGTACTCTATTAAAAACTTAATATATACTTCGAATGGTGTAAAAGAATTGTTTAAATAGGTTTCTTTTTTTATTGTTTCTATAAACTCTTCGCTTATTGCAATCCCCTCCGTCCAAAGCTTCTCAAAGGTATCAGTAGCAAAATCAATATCAGCATCTTCACGCAATTCAACATTAAATTCAAAATTCCTCTCTAATCCCGCCTCTGTTAAATTGCTAGAACCTGTTATTACTGCACCATATCCATGAGAGTGTTTTGTCTGTTCTCGAAAAATATAAATTTTAGCATGTATATTTTGTTTTGGATGGACTTTAATCTGTACTTTACCAGTTAGTAAGTCTTCTATCAATTGCAACATTCCATCTTCTATCTCTTTTTTATATGCAGCTTTTTGAATATTTTCTTTTAAGTTTTTTACAAAATCTTCTTGAGATTTTAAAACATCTACCTCAAATAGAACGCCCTGCTTCTGTGCTTCGTAAATTAGTTTATCAACGTTTATACCTACTAGTATCCTAATTTCCTTTGCTTTCTCAATAAAAGGTCGTATTCGGAAATATCCAGTAGCTCGAAAATACCCTACTAATGCATCAAAAAAATGTATATTACGATGATTGAAAATTCCTTCAATTTTTTGGAGAAGAGTGTTTTGAGTATCGTTAGTAAAAAATTTAGTCGATTGCATAAATAGGTTTAGGTCAGTTGTTTTTTGTAAATATAATGAAGAAAAGTTAAAGTAATGAAAACTAGTTCAAATGGATAATCTAATAAGCAGATTTAACAATGCTGTATATATTTATATAATTGAGTAAATTCTGAATGAGTATACTGAAAGTTCTTACTTACACAGATTATGATTATAAGAGATAGAATGCTTTAATAATATCACAAGGTAATTATGGAAGAATAATAATCCAATAT
>CALRLS020000117.1:0-12080 GCA_943368815.1 Cyanobium sp. NIES-981 | reverse complement strand
CTTAGCTAATGATTATTTTCCTTACGTGATTTTAATGAATAACCTCAAATGCAAATCTGATTTGTAGCTTTTGCAAGACTCAGAAAACTTCAACAAACAATTTTCACATTAATAATATCCTCACACAGAAATTTAAGAGTTGGATTTTTTATCCTTTTGGGGATAGGATATTTCACAGAAAAAAATGAAGGATAAAGATGAGCCATAACCTGATTTTAAATAATCATCTTCGATCCGTACATTCAATTTAACACAGCTTCAGTATTGAAAAGTAGATTTTTCACAAAAAAAGTTTTTTAGTTTTTTATAGAATTTTATTTGACACAAATAAATGCAGATTTATTGTGGATATTAAAATCTATAAAAAAAGCAGGAAAAATTTGGAAAATTTGGAGGGTGTGTCTATAATTGTACCAAATACACTTATTGAGATAAATCAAGAAAATCTTGATATAGTATAAAACTTTAATTACAATTTATTTTTTACTTTTTTTTTAACTAAAACAAAACTATGAAACAAAACTACTTTGTGCCCATAAGGGGTGCTCTGATTTGTGGACTACTTTGGATGATGTCTATTGTAGCGTTTGCACAAAAATCTGTCAGTGGTAAAGTAAGTGATTCAAAAGGGGAAGGTCTTCCGGGAGCCAGCGTTTCTGTCAAAGGAACAACAACTGGTACAATCTCAGATGCCGGGGGGAACTACAAAATTAGCGTTCCAAATGCAGGCGGTACATTGGTAATCAGTTCAATTGGTTACAAAACAGTAGAAATTAAGGTAACTACACAAAGCACTGTAGATGTTTCACTAGAAGACGATGCTGCAAGTCTTGATGAGGTTGTTGTAACAGGATATTCAGTCGATAAAAGACGTGAGTCAACCGGTGCCATTTCAACCGTAAAAACAAGAGACCTTACAACTGTTCCTTCAGCAAGTGTGGAGCAACAATTACAAGGTAGAGTAGCCGGTTTGACAGTCGTAACAACGAGTCAGCCGGGTTCTGGGAGCCAGATTCGTGTACGTGGTTTTGGTGCTTTTGATCGTAATGAACCCTTGGTAATCGTAGATGGTTTTCCGGTAGGAGATGTAAACTACCTGAATCCGGAAGATATTGAAACTACTACTGTATTAAAAGATGCTTCTGCGGCCTCTATTTATGGAGCAAGAGCTGCCAATGGTGTAATTATTTATACTACCAAAAAAGGTAAGAAAAATGCCAAAAAACTGAATATTACTTATGATGGCGTGTTTGGTTTTACAGATCCGGGTGAAGGTCAGAAAATGATGAACCCGCAAGACCAGGCAGATTGGACCTGGACTGCCCTTAAAAATTCAGGTGTAAAACCGTCTCACCCTCAATATGGTTCAGGAGAAACTCCTATCATTCCAGACTATCTTAAAGTAGGAAGCAGAAGTGGAGTAGTTGGTTCTATTGATTTGGAAGCGGAAAGAGCAAAATACAACATTACCGGCCCGACAATCGGAGATTTCTATCAGGTAATCAAGGCTAACAAAGCAGGTACAGACTGGTATAAAGAATTGACTCAGACCGGTACAATCACAAGACATTCATTAGGTTTCGAAGGCGGTGGTGATGCTTCACGTTTCTATGTAGGCCTATCTATGCAAGACCAACAAGGTATTCTGTCAAGCCAGAGAGCAAAACGTTATGCTATGCGTGTGAACACGGAGTTTGATGTTTTCAAAAACGTAAGAATTGGTGAAAATATTCAGCTTACCTACCTTCAGATTTTAGGCCGTCAGGGTGATAACGGAGGCTTACAGTCTTCACAATCTGAAAACGACATTCTGGGTGCTTTCAGATCTCCGACTATTCTTCCTGTTTATGATGAATTTGGCGGATATGCCGGTACAACTGCACTTGGTTTTGGTCAAGGCTCAAACCCGATTGCCAATCAGGAAGCAGGAAAATTAAACAAAAACTTTAACGCTTTGGCATCAGGTAACTTTTATATTGAGGTTGACCCGATTAAGGATTTGACATTACGCTCTTCTATTGGTGGATCTTTCGACAATTCCTACGGTTGGGGATATGGTCGTCCGATTTATGAAACCCTTGAAAACAAAGGCGTGGTTTGGTCATATAACGAAAATGCCAGATGGAGATTAGGTTGGACACTCACTAATACTGCTACTTATAAAAAGAAATTGGGTATACACAGTATTGAGGTTTTAGCCGGACAGGAAGCCCTTAATACCGGATTCGGTAAAGACATGAGAGCTGACGGTCGTGCACCATTCTCAGGTGACCTTAACTATATTACCATTACTACCTTGGACATCAAGAATCCAGCTACCAGTAACAAGGAAAATGGTGTTACTTTTAACTCATACTTTGGTAGAGCTATCTATAGCTTCAAAGATAAATATATTATCACGGGAGTTATCAGACGTGACGGTTCATCAAGATTTGGTTCAAACAATAGATATGGGGTGTTCCCTGCGGTATCTGCTGCATGGAGACTTTCAGATGAGCCGTTTATGAAGAGCCTTTCCTGGGTAACTGATTTGAAAATCAGAGGGGGATATGGTACAATGGGTAACTCAAATAACGTTTCACCTGTAAACCAGTATAATTTGTATGAGCAAAATGTCGGTACCTCTGGTTATGACATTAATGGTACAAATGCCGGAATCGTAGGTGGATTCAGACAATCAAGAATTGGTAACCCTAATGCGAAATGGGAAACCAGTATTACCAAAAACATTGGGTTTGATGGTTCATTCCTTAAAGGCAAGTTGGATATTATCTTAGACTTGTGGCAAAAAGATACCAAAGATTTATTATACAGATTGCCAATCACACAAACAGTTGGGTCAGCTACTGCTCCTTCGGTAAACGTGGGTACAATGGTAAATAAAGGTATTGATGTTCAAATTATCACAAGAGGTAAATTTGGTAGTGAAGTAGGATATGAATTTGATGTTACAGGTAGTTTCCTTGATAATCAAATCACCGAAATCGGTGGTGGTCTTACATACCTATTGGATGTTAACCCTGGTTTCAGAGGTGTAAACCCTATCCGTAACCAATTGGGTTATTCATTATCTTCTTTCTATGGATACAAAGTAACAGGATTATTCCAGACTCAGGAAGAGGTTGATCAGGCTTTGAAAACAACTTCTACCCCTGGTGCTGCAATTCCAACGCAAACTGGTGCAGGGCTTGGACGTTTCCGTTATGCTGACTTAAATGGTGATGGTAATATTACTGCAGATGACCGTACTTATTTAGGTAGCCCGGTTGCTAAATTTACAGGCGGATTAAACTTCAGACTTACTTACAAGAATTTTGAAGTATTTTCTTATTTCTATACTTCAATCGGCAATAAAATCTTTAATATCTCGAAAAGATTTACAGATTTTTATCCATTGTTTGCTGGTTCTGCTATTTCTGAGCGTGTAAAAGATTCATGGTCTCCCGAAAACAGAGATACAAATATTCCACGTTTCGAACAAAATGATGGTTTCAGTACAGGCTCTCAGGCAAGTGATTTTTATGTTGAAGATGGTTCATACCTAAGATTCCAGAACCTTTCAATTGCTTACAATTTGCCAACGGCTATTGCAAACAAAATGAAATTAGGTAGAGTTCGTATTAACGCTTCGGTTAATAACTTGTTCACAATCACTAAATACAGTGGTCTGGATCCACAAGTGGCTGGTGCTGCTGATACCAATTTTGGTGTAGATTTGGGTAACTTCCCAATGACTCGCCAGGTAACTTTTGGTTTAAATGTTGGATTCTAATCTCAGTTAAATTAAAATTAAGACAATGAAAAAAATTAAAATATTAATTTCCAGTATCGTCCTGTTTTCAGGGATGTACGCTTGTAAAGATAGCTTTTTGGAAGTTCCCCCAACAGGCTCGCTTGCTAAAGACCAATTAACCAGTACTGCTGGTTTAGAGGGGGCTGTAATTGCAGCTTATGCTCAATTAAGTGCCTTAAGTCAAACGCACTCTGGTCCATCAAACTGGCTAATCGGTAGTATCAGAGGTGGTGATGCCAATAAAGGAACTGACCCTGGTGATGGTACCGAAATGATTCCTATCCAAAGATATGAGTATGTATCTACTGATGGAGTGGCAGGAAACGTTTATGCAAGTTATTTTGATGGCGTTGCAAGAGCTAATTCAGTTCTGGCTCTGTTAAAAGAAGCACAACCAAGCGTAAAAGATGCCGATAAGGCCAGAATGACCGCTGAAGCCCGTTTCATAAGAGGACACTTTTACTTTCAATTGAAGCGTAACTTCAACATGGTTCCTTATGTTGATGAAAATATTGGTGTAGCTAATGGAATTGAGAAAGTAAAAAATGATGTTGATTTATGGCCAAAAATCGAGGCTGACTTTAAAGCTGCTTATGATGTCTTACCTGAAACATTTTCTTCGGTTGGTCGTGCCAATAAATGGGCAGCAGCAACGTACCTGGCAAAAACATATCTGTATCAAAAGAAATATGCGGAAGCGAAAGCTCTTTTTGATCTGATTATTGCTAATGGTAAAACAACAGGCGGTAAAAAATATGCGCTACTACCTAAATATTCTGACCTATACAGAGTTGCCAATGATAATAATGCAGAATCAGTTTTTGCGGTTCAGGCAACTGTGAAATCGGGTAGTGGAAATAATGCCAATGGTGATTTGCAATTGAACTTTATTCAGGGTGTTGACCCGGGTACTTGTTGCGGATTTTTCCAGCCATCATTTGAGTTTGTAAATTCATATCGTACTGATGCTAATGGCTTACCATTATTGGATAATTCGTATAATAGCCCTGCAAATGCGCTTAAAACAGATATGGGTATTAAATCTGATCAGCCTTTCACACCAGATGCTGGTCCGCTAGACCCAAGAATTGACCATTCAATAGGTCGTAGAGGTATTCCTTTCTTGGATTGGGGTCCACACACAGGTTATAGCATGATTCGTAACCAACCAAATGGCGGTCCTTACTCTCCTAAAAAGTATATCTTTACTAAAGCAGAAAAAGCTGCCGGTTTGACAGAAACAGGTGGTTGGGGACACCAAACCTACAATGCTTATAACATTACGATTATCAGATTTGCAGATGTTTTATTAATGGCTGCCGAAGCTGAAGCTGAGGTTGGTTCATTAGCAAAAGCGCTTGAATACACAAACATGGTAAGAGGAAGAGCTACCAATGCTTCTGACTTTGTAATGCTTGATGGTGCGCCTGCTGCAAATTACAAAATTGGATTGTATTCATCATTCCCTACAAAGGAATATGCCAGACAAGCCATTCGTTTTGAAAGAAGAATTGAATTGGGTATGGAAGGATACCGTTTCTATGATTTAGTTCGTTGGGGTGAAGATGTTGAAGCGCTTAACCGTTATCTTAAATATGACCAGGTGTTATTACCGGGTTCTTTAGGTGGAGCTACTTATACAGCTAATAAAGCTTTGTTCCCTTTACCACAAAGTCAGATAGACCTTGTAGGAAAAGATGTATTAAAACAAAATCCTGGGTATTAATATTCGGATTGTATGATATGTTTTCAAAAGAGATGGCTAAACGCCATCTCTTTTTTATACCCCATATTCCAAGTATGAAAAAATATTTTATTTATTTATCTCTGCTCATTGCCTCTTCAGTTTTAGTAGCTTGTCAGGGAAAAGATGAGAAAATTTTCACTTCGTTGCCTGTTGATAAAACTGGCATCACCTTTTCGAACAGAATCAATGAAAATGACACATTGAATATTTTCACTTATGAGTATGTCTATAATGGTGGCGGTGTGGCGATGGGCGATTTTAATAATGATAAACTTACAGATGTGTATTTTACTGGTAACACAACGCCAAATAAATTGTATCTCAACAAAGGTGATATGAAGTTTGAGGATGTTACCCAACAGGCAGGCGTGGATGGTGCAGGACGCTGGACGTCAGGAGTGGCAGTGGTTGACATCAATAATGATGGCTTATTAGATATGTATGTGTGTGCCACGGCAAGAAAGGTGGCAACTCAAAGGACTAATTTATTATATGTGAATCAGGGTGTTGGACGGAATGGTATTCCGTCGTTCAGGGAAATGGCAATAGACTATGGTATTGCCGACACAACGCATACTACCAATGCGGCTTTTTTTGATTATGACAATGATGGTGATTTAGATTTATATGTATTAGTAAACGAAATGGAGGATACCCGCTTCCCGAATCAATTTCATCAAAAAGCAACTGACGGTTCATCCAAACGTAATGACCGTTTTTATAGAAACGATTTTGATAAAACGAAGAATCATCCGGTTTTTACGGATGTAACTAAAGAAGCGAAGATTTTTGACGAGGGTTTCGGCTTAGGTATTAATATTACTGATATTAACCAGGATGGCTGGAAAGATATTTATATAACAAATGATTTCCTGGCCAACGATTTAATGTATATCAATAACCAGGACGGTACATTCACCGATCAGGCTGGTAAATACTTTAAACATACCTCTTACTCGGCAATGGGTAACGATGTAGCTGATATTAATAATGATGGTCTGGTTGATTTAATAGCACTAGACATGATGCCTGCCACCAATAGTCGTAAGAAGATGATGACCCCGGCCAACAACTATATTACGTATCAGAATAACGATAAGTTTAATTATACTTATCAATACGCACGTAATACATTGCAGGTAAATCAGGGTAAAAATCCGACAACAGGTGACCCTATGTTTAGCGAGGTTGGATTATTATCCGGAATAGCACAGACAGACTGGAGCTGGGCACCTATGGTAACCGATTTTGATAATGATGGTCTGCGTGACATTATCATTACCAATGGTTTTCCGAGAGATATTAACGACCATGATTTTTTGGCCTATCGGGATCAGGTAATGAGTCTGATGTCTAAAACGATGCTATTAGATTATGTGCCTGTGATAAAGCTGAAAAATTATGCCTATCATAATAAAGGCAATTTTCAGTTTGAAGATGTAACAGATAAATGGGGGATTACAGAACTTACTACAGCGAATGGAGCGGCATATGCAGATTTGGATAATGATGGCGACCTTGATTACATCGTGAATAATATCAATGATTCTGCTTCAGTTTATCGTAATAACTCCATGCAGATAAAACCGCAGGAAAGTAATTATCTGAGAGTGCAATTGAAAGGAACGGCCGGCAACCTGATGGGATTAGGCGCGTGGATTGAAATACTATACGATAATGGGCAAAAACAGGTTTATGAGCATACACCATATAGAGGATATTTATCTTCTGTGGAAGCTATTGCTCATTTTGGTCTTGGTAAAACACAAAAGATTGACCAGCTAAAAATAATCTGGCCTGGTGGTAAATCCCAGATATTGAAAGATATTAAATCCAATCAGGTGATTAGTCTCAAAGAATCAGATGCTTCCTTACTACCTGCTGATAAAAATCCTGATACGCAGATATCGACAGCGCCGTTTACGGATATAAGTGCTCAGTTAAATGTGCCTTATACGCACGAAGAGACAGACTTTATCGATTTCAATGTTCAGAAACTCCTGCCCCATAAGCTCTCTCAATTTGGCCCGGCCATTGCTGTTGGAGATGTGAACGGAGATGGTACTGAAGATATGTTTGTAGGTGGGTCAACCCAACACAAAGGGAAGTTTTTGATACAGGCTAAGGATGGTAAATTCAGTGTGCAGGATTTGTTGTCAGGAGAAGACGGCCCTGCAAAGACTAGTGAAGATATGGGAGTATTACTATTCGATGCCGAAAATGATGGCGATTTAGACTTATATATTGTAAGTGGCAGTTATGAATCCCAACACGGCTCAGATGCCTTGCAGGATAAATTTTATCTCAACGATGGTAAGGGGCATTTTCAACTGAATCCACAAGCCATTCCTCAATTTCTGAAAAGCGGCTCTTGTATAAAGGCTGCTGATTATGACCATGACGGAGACCTTGACTTATTTGTTGGCGGAAGGGTAGAACCCAATAAATATCCTTTGCCTGTATCCAGTTATATTCTCAGAAATGATTCATCGAACGGTCGGGTTAAATTTACTGATATTACGGCTCAGGTAGCTCCTGAATTGAAGGGTATCGGCCTGATATGCGATGCTTTATGGAGTGACTACGATAACGATGGCTGGCAGGACCTGATACTGGTAGGAGAGTGGATGCCTGTTACAATTTTAAAAAACAATAAGGGTAAATTTGAGCGGCTGTTACAAAATGGCGCATTAGTTGGCAAAGTGGGTTGGTGGACAAGCATTGCGGCAGGAGATTTCGACAACGACGGTGATATGGATTACATAGCCGGAAACCTTGGCGCCAATACTTTGATGCAGACCAATGACGGGCAACCCTTGAGTATATATGCAAAAGATTTTAATAATGACGGATTTTTCGATGCTATTCCAACTGTTTATTTTTCAGAGGATGATGGTAATAAAAGGGAATTTCCTTACAATACCCGCGACGATCTGGCAAAGCAATTTATACAGACCCGTCAGCGTTTTCAGAATTATGCTAAGTTTTCCAAAGCTACTATCACCGACATACTGAAACCTGAAGAGATGAAAGATGCGCTGGTACTTAAGGCTAACTGGATGAAAAGC
Source organism: Cyanobium sp. NIES-981 (assembly GCA_943368815.1). Lineage (GTDB taxonomy): Bacteria > Bacteroidota > Bacteroidia > Cytophagales > Spirosomataceae > Emticicia. The sequence continues at coordinate 3,472 of CALRLS020000117.1, read as the reverse complement.
AGTTATCTTGAAAATAAGGGTAGTGGTGTGTTTGATATAAAAGAATTGCCGGTTCAGGCACAGTTTGCACCTATTTTTGGTATGCTCACCGAAGATTTTGATCAGGACGGAAACCTGGATGTATTGATAGCAGGCAATGATTACGGAATAGAATTAGGTGTTGGGCGACTCGATGCCATGAATGGATTGATGCTCAAAGGAGATGGTAAAGGCAATTTTAGTTCTGTGCTGCCTCAGAACAGTGGTTATTGTGTTACTGGCGATGCCAAGAGTCTGGTTAGGCTGTCGGGTGCTAAAGGTGATATACTATTGGTAGCTTCTCAGAATAGAAATAATCTGAAATTCTTCTCTTACAAAAAACCTGCAAAAAGTATTGCTCTTGCACCTAATGAAACAACAGTATTATTAAGACTGAAAGGAGGTAAAACCCGTAGGGAAGAGATAAGCTATGGATCATCTTTTTTATCGCAATCGTCACGGAGCATATTAATACCATCTGATGTAGAGAGGGTCGAGATTATAGATAATACCGGAAAAAAAGACAGCTAGGTCCGTTATAGAATTAGAAAGGAATTAACTGGCAGCGAAGAAGGGGTGTTTATACGTCTCTTCTTTGTTACGTATAGTAGTTTAGCGGGTAGGTTTATTTTCTTGTTTTTAATTTTTTTTCAAAACCCGTGTTTAATTCATGAAATAAATTAAACACAAATTAAAATTTATAAAATAAATAGAAAAATTTGGAAAAATTAAAGAATTGCTATAATTTGTGTCGATTATAGTAATAAGGATAAAAAAACCTCCTTTTATGCTATAAAAATTACTGAACCTATGAAATATATCTGCTTTTTGCTGCTTAAGCAATTGAATGGACTTGGATATACTTCAGAATTGAGTTATCTGATTTTAAACTAAATACTAAAAAAACCTATGATGAAAAAAACCTTGTATTCTACTTTGTACGAATGAATCCTTACGCAATGCACCTCAGAATACCTTAGTTATTCTGTGACTATAAGCTGATTTTGTAATAAATACCATTGAAAGCGTATGAAAGATATTTTTCTATTATTAGTATCTGTATGCAAACCGGTCTGATACAATCCAGAGCGAACGAAATTCCAGTACCCGATTTTTTGCTGTTATCAATTTTTTAAAAGCGTATGAAAGATTAATTTCTTTTCCCTGTCAGTATTACTCAATAGGTTCTCATGAGCTTATGCTGGCTTTTTGTATAATTCATTTTTTATTATTTTTAACCAAATAAAACAAAGCGTATGAAAGAAAACTACTTTGTACCTATAAGGGGTACTCTGATTTGTGGCTTACTTTGGATGATGTCCATCGTAGCATTTGCACAAAAATCTGTTAGTGGTAAAGTAAGTGATCCAAAAGGCGAGGCAATTCCCGGGGCCAGCGTTACTGTAAAAGGAACTACAACCGGAACAATCTCTGATGCGGATGGTGGTTTTAAAATCAGTGTTCCTAACTCAGGAGGCGTATTGGTAGTTAGTTCTATTGGTTATAAAACCCAGGAAGTATCTGTCGGTAACCAATCTACCTTAAATTTAGTTCTGGAATCAGACGAAGCTACGCTTGACGAAGTGGTTGTGACCGGATACGGTACACAGTCAAAAAGAGACATTACCGGAGCCGTAACAACTGTAAACGCAAAGGATTTGCAATCGGTACCTGCTACGACCTTTGCACAACAATTGCAAGGACGTGCATCTGGCTTAAGCATTGTAAATGATGCTACACCTGGTGGTAATGCAACAGTTCGTATCCGTGGTTTTGGTACGATTGGTAACAACGACCCTTTATTTATTATTGATGGTGTTCCTACTGAGAACCAAGGAAACCTTAACCCGAATGACATTGAAACCATACAAATTCTAAAAGATGCTTCTGCTTCTTCAATTTATGGTTCGCGTGCGGCCAATGGTGTGGTAATCATCACGACCAAAAAAGGAAAAATAGGCCCTGCAAAAATTGCTTTCTCTGCTTATTACGGAACTCAAAAAGTTTCAGAAGATGTACAAGCTTTAAATGCAGCTGAATTGGGCAAATACCTTTATTTGGCTGATAAATATGCGGGAAAAACCCCATCACACGGTCAGTATACTTTTGGCCCGAATGGTGAAGTTACTATTCCTGATTACGTATTCCCAAGTGCAGGTAAAAACGGTGCCGCTAATACGAACGCCGCTTTATACTCTTTAACTCCTGATAATATCTATGCGATTACAAAATCAGCTGATACTGACTGGTGGAAAGAAGTTACACATTCAGCACCTATTCAAAACTATCAGTTATCAGCTACCGGTGGTTCAGAGAATAGCCGTTACGCTTTATCAGTTGGTTATTTTTCACAAGATGCCGTAGTTAAATTTGTTGGATATGACCGTTACACCTTACGTTCAAATACAGAGTTTTCGGCTATCAAGAAAAAATTGAGAGTTGGCGAAAACTTTACTGTATCAATAGATAATCGTAAGGGTGGTTTCGGAAACAACGATGAACAAAATGCTGTTTCAGGTTCTTACAAACACCATCCGCTACTACCTGTTTACGATATAGCAGGTTTCTTCTCTGGTTCTCGTGGTGCTAACCTTGGTAATAACTCAAACCCTTATGCAACATTGGCTCGTCAGGCAGATAACAGAAGATATCGTTTGAGAGGCTTTGGTAATATTTATGGTGAATACGATATTTTGCCATTCCTTACATTCAAAACCAGTTTAGGTATCGACGTTACTGCTGAAAATGGTAAATATATCGGCCGTGCAAACCCTGAATACATTGAAGGTAGCTTCAACAATAGCTCAGAGTCAACCACCAACTATGACTACCAATGGGTATGGCAAAATACTTTGTCGTTCAGCAAGGTATTCAACAATGTACATAAAGTTGATGCTTATATAGGTACTGAGGCTATTAAACAATTCGGTGAGTATTTTGGCGCAACTCGTCAGGGTTATGCCTTCGAAACCTTACCAATTATCAGTTACTTAGACTTAGGAGACCCAACCAAAGTAGCTAACTATGGTAGAGTAGGTAATGATTATACCCTGTTCTCAACTTTCGGTAAGTTCAACTATGCTTATAACGATAAATACTTAGTACAGGCAATTATCAGAAATGATGCCTCTTCTCGTTTCTTGTCAGCTTCACGTAATGCGCTTTTCCCTGCATTTAGCTTAGGCTGGCGTTTATCTGAAGAGAAATTCATCTCTACAAACCTTCCGTTTGTAAGTGATTTGAAACTACGTTTTGGCTGGGGTAAAACCGGTAACCAGAAAATTGGTAACTATAATGCTTATACATCTTATCGTTCTGATATTTACCACGCGGGTTATCCGATTGATGGTAACCAGACAACACCAACTATTGGTTATGATACGCAGGCATTCGGTAATCCTGATGCGAAATGGGAGGCTACTACTTCAACGAACGTTGGTATAGATGCATCTTT